>JAFWTK010000163.1 GCA_017518935.1 Prevotella sp. | reverse complement strand
TTACTTAAATTGGCGTGATTCAACCGAATTTTGGCGGAAAAGTCAATTTTGTGAGTTTCTTATAACTATCTGATATTTAACGTTATAGTATTTTTGGCGTTGGTTCGATTAAGAAAATTGTGTCGCAAGTGTCGACACAAAAAAGGCTGCCAGACGGCAGCCTTTTTGTGCAGAATGACCACTTTATTTCTTTTTGACTGGGTCGCAGGTCAGACCACAACCCAATTTCTTGAAAATCTTCCTGTCCACCTCACTCAGCATCACTGTCGAGTGCACCTGACAGTCTCGCAACTTAGGCAGTTGCTCCAAAGCCTTGCGGCAGTTCTCGTCGTCGTTGGAGAGTACGCTCAGCGCTACCAGAACCTCGTCGGTATGCAGGCGTGGGTTCTTGGCGCCCAGATATTCTGTCTTTGTCTTCTGCACGGGCTCGATGAGGCTCTGCGGGATGAGTTTATCCTCGTGGTCGATACCGGCTAGATGCTTCGTGGCGTTCAACAACAGGGCGGCGCTGCATCCTAACAGCGGACTCGACTTGGCGGTGATGATCGTGCCGTCTTCTAGTTCGATGGCGGCCGATGTATGGCCGCTTTCTATCTTCTTCTCGTAGGCGGCAGTGGTCACGGGTCGGAAGGCCGTCGTGATCTTTGCCTGGTTGAAAAGCAACCGTATCTTGCTCACCTCACTCTCGTTGTCGGTGCCGTCGGCCAGTTTGTTTGTGGCCGTATAGTAGCGACGGATGATCTCGTCCTTCGAGGCCTTGCAGCACACTTCGTCATCGGAGATGCAGAAGCCCACCATGTTCACGCCCATGTCCGTCGGACTCTTATAGGGGTTCTCGCCGTAGATGCCTTCAAACAGCGCGTTCAGCACAGGGAAAATCTCGATGTCGCGATTGTAGTTGATGGCCGTCTTGCCGTAGGCTTCCAGATGGAAGGGGTCGATCATGTTCACATCGTTCAGGTCAGCCGTGGCAGCCTCATAGGCAATGTTCACAGGATGCTTCAGCGGCAGGTTCCACACGGGGAAAGTCTCGAACTTGGCATAGCCCGCACGCACGCCCCGCTTGTTCTCGTTGTAGAGTTGCGAGAGACAGGTTGCCATCTTGCCACTGCCTGGGCCGGGTGCCGTCACAATCACCAGCGGACGGGTGGTCTCCACGAAGTCGTTCTTGCCGAAGCCCTCGTCGCTGGCAATCAGTTCCACGTTGTGCGGATAACCATCGATGGGGTAGTGGATGTACGATTTGATGCCCTCGCGCTCCAGACGGTGGCGGAACTGGTCAGCGGCGTGCTGGCCGTTGTAGTGTGTAATGACTACAGAGCCTACCATGAACTGGCGGCTCATAAACTCGTCGCGCAGTCGCAGCACGTCCTCGTCGTAGGTAATGCCCAGGTCGGCGCGTATCTTGTTCTTCTCGATGTCCTCGGCACTGATGACGATCAATATCTCTATGGAGTCGCGCAGTTGAGCCAGCATCCTCAGTTTCGAGTCGGGTTTGAAGCCTGGAAGCACGCGCGATGCGTGGTGGTCGTCGAACAATTTGCCGCCGAGTTCCATATACAACTTCCCGTCAAACTGTGCAATACGTTCCCGAATGTGTTCGCTCTGTATTTTGAGGTATTTCTCGTTGTCGAATCCTATCTTCATTTTATGGTCTTTTTAAATTTGCCTGCAAAATTACGAAATATTTCCTGAACTACCAAGTGTTTCGAAAAAAAGATGGGAAACGAAATGATATACCTGATGGTTGTTGAGATGAATGGTATCAACGGATAGTACACCCGCACGGAATCGAACCGTGACCAACGGAACCGGAATCCGTTATTCTATCCTTTAAACTACGGGTGCGAAAAGCCAGTGCAAAGGTACTAGAAAAAAGTTAAAAGTGAAAAGTGAAAAGTGAAAAATTAACTTTTCTTGTGACACGGAATCAGATGATGCCAGTGGCGGAAGTGAATTGGCTTGGGTGAAAACCGGATGCAATTTGTTAGCGGAAATCAAGGAAACGATAAATTTCTGCAAATATTTATGTGATTTTAGTTGCAATTTGATAATAATTATGTATTTTTGCAGCCAAATTATACATAAACTGAAATATGGGAACAATCATCAAGCCCGTGGAGTATGAGGCGTTGCTCGATATGAAGCAGACCGAACAGGGCATCAAACTGATTAAGGAATTCTTCCAGCAAAACCTTTCTACAGAGTTGAGGCTGCGTCGTGTCACTGCGCCCTTGTTCGTGTTGAAGGGTCTGGGTATCAACGACGACCTGAACGGTGTGGAGCGTGCCGTATCGTTCCCCATCAAGGATCTGGGCGATGCACAGGCAGAGGTGGTGCACTCGCTGGCAAAGTGGAAACGTCTCTCTTTGGCAGAGTACAAAATAGAACCAGGCTATGGCATCTATACGGATATGAATGCCATCCGTGCCGATGAAGAACTGGACAACCTGCACTCTCTCTATGTGGACCAGTGGGACTGGGAGGCTGTGATTCGCAGGGAGGATCGCACGCTCGGATTCTTGAAGAATGTGGTGGAGCGTATCTATGCTGCTATCCGTCGTACGGAGTATCTGACCTGTGAGACCTATCCGCAGATCAAGCCTTTCCTTCCTGAGAAGATTCACTTCATCCATGCAGAAGAATTGCTGAAGATGTATCCCAACAAGACACCGAAGGAACGTGAGGATGCTATCTGCGAGGCCTACGGAGCCGTATTTATTATAGGTATAGGTGGTAAACTGTCGAACGGTGAGAAGCACGACGGACGAGCCCCTGACTATGATGACTGGAGTACGGTGGCTGAAAATGGCAAGATGGGTCTGAATGGCGACATCCTGATCTGGTATCCCGTGCTGGGACGCTCATTCGAACTCTCGTCGATGGGTATCCGTGTAGATAAGGAGTCGCTGTTACGCCAGTTGAAGATTGAGGGCAAGGAAGAGCGCGAGAAACTCTATTTCCACCAGAAACTGCTGAACGACCAGTTGCCGCTGTCAATCGGTGGTGGTATCGGACAAAGTCGTCTGTGTATGGTGCTGCTTCATAAGGGACATATCGGCGAGATTCAAGCCAGTATCTGGCCTGACGAGATGCGTAAGGAGTGCAAGGCGCTGGGGATGAATCTGATATAAGTGAGAAATGGTTTAGGCCAGTTCGAGATTAAATGCCTGTCGTAGTGCTTCTACGGCAGGATTTTTTTGACTCATCTCCTCGAATTGCTCGCGACGGGTGAGTATCTTCTTGTTATCAGGCTTGTCGCTGACGAGGATGTTCAGCGAAATATCATTATTGTGGAGATAGATTTTGAGCGTTTTTAGGATGTTCTTGAAAATGTCTTGCATCTCCTTCCTTACCAACTCATTATCTACCATCACCTCTATCTGCGGCAGTTCCGTGATGACAGGATTCATATTTTTCATACGGGCAGCGATGCCGCTGTACTGCTGGGGCATGCGGTTGCACATGGAGAGCCATTGCAGTTCGAGGTCTTCTTGGGTGAAGGCCT
>JAFWTK010000162.1 GCA_017518935.1 Prevotella sp. | reverse complement strand
GTAGCCGAAGCCAACTGCTCGGACTTCATCGACAACTCAATATCCTTCTTGCCACCCTCGATACGGAGCGTGTCCATCTTACGGTCCATAAACAGGTAGAGCACCACTGCCCCCACTGCTATACCTATTATAATATAGAGCACAATCATCATCTTTCGAACAATTTTGATGCAAAAATACAAAAAAAGTCACAGATTGCACAGATTCTCACAGATATTTTGTATCTTTGCGGCATAAAAAGTATCAACTCAACATTCAAAACCCTTTTTAAACTCAACAATTATGGATTACAAAATTATCGACATCGAAGGTGTAGGCGACGTTTACGCAGAGAAACTGGTTGCCGCAGGTATCAACAAAGTGAGCGAACTGCTCGAGAAGTGTGCTGCCCCCAAGGGCCGCAAGGAACTGGCTGAGGCCACTGGCATCAGCGAGAAACTGATCCTCCGCTGGACCAACCATGCTGACCTGTTCCGTATCAGCGGCGTAGGTCCTCAGTTCTCTGAGTTGCTGGAGAAGGCAGGCGTTGACACCGTCAAGGAGTTCAGTCATCGTGTGGCTGAGAACTTCCAGCCCAAACTAGAAGAGATCAATGCCGAATTCCACATCTGTGGCCGCGTGCCCGCTGTCAGCGAGGTACAGAAGATGATTGACCAGGCCAAGGAACTGGAGCCTAAGATGACTTACTAATCGTCGACAAGCGATAAACGAAGCGGGTATCCTCAGTTGGGGGTATCCGCATTTTTAACAACGACCATTTATGAAAAAACTCATTCTATCCATCAGCATCGTGGCCGCAGTCTTTATTTCCTGCAGGCCAGCACAAGAGCAAGTGGCATTCAAGATGCCAGCAGTAGACGACATCGCCATGTATCAGGTCAATCCCCGTGTGTTTGCGCCTGAGAAATCCCTGAATGCCGTGGCAGCACGCATCGACTCCATCAGCGATCTGGGTGTCAACATGATGTGGGTGATGCCCATCTACCCCATCGGTATCGAGAAGGGCAAGAACTCTCCCTACTGTATCCGTGACTACAAGGCCATCGCCCCTGAGTTTGGTACCATCGACGACTTCAAGAATCTCGTCAAAGTCTGTCATGAGCACGGCATGGGTCTCATCCTCGACTGGGTGGCCAACCATACGGCGTGGGATCACCCCTGGGTGAAGGAACATCCTGACTGGTACACCCACGACGAGAAGGCTGACACGATCATCCACCCGCGCCCCTGGGACTGGTTCGACGTGGCTGACCTGAACTATGACAACAAGGACATGCGTGCCGCCATGATCGATGCCATGAAGTACTGGATTGTAGAAGTTGGCATCGACGGCTTCCGCTGCGATGTGGCCGACGGCGTGCCTGCCGACTTCTGGAAGGACGCCATCGAACAGTTGCGCAAGGCTGCTGCTCCACGTAGGATTGTGATGCTGGCAGAGGGCAAGAACCTCGACAACTTCACCGTTGGGGGCTTCGACATGAACTACGGCTGGGACTATAAGGACGGTCTGGTGAAGGTGTTCAAGGGTGCTCCCGCCCACGACCTCATCAATGCCGACATGCTGGAATACCACGATCTGCCTGCGGGCAAGGTGAAACTGCGCTTCACCACCAACCACGACCACTCTACGGAGGTGACTCCCTGCGTGGAGTTTACCAACGACCGTGGGGCTATGGCGGCCTACGTGGCCAGTATCTTCCCCCACGGCGGCGCGCTGATCTACGGTTCGCAGGAGGTGGGCTATCCTGAGCCTGTCAACTTCTTCAAGTATGTACCCGTTGACTGGACGGCCAAGCCTGAGATTTACCAGGAATACAAGAGTCTGATAGGAATCTACAACAAGCATTCTGCCTTGCGTAAGGGCACGATCAAGTCGTGGCCAGACAAGGATGTGTTTATCTTCGAGAAGCATGACAAGAAAGAGACGATCCTCGTGGTTGTCAATGTACGCAACAAGGCAAAGACCATGCAGGTACCTGACCACTGGAAAGGGCGCAAGGCTAAGGATCTTATGACGGAGAAGGAATACCAACTCGACGCCTCCCTCACCCTCGAACCGTTCCAGTATCTGATCCTGAAATAAATTTGAATGAATAAAGCCTCACCGCTTGGTGAGGCTTTATTCTATTTGTCGTAGGCATGCACCGGATAGTCGATGGTGTAGTGCAGTCCGCGGCACTCCTTGCGCTCCAGGGCCCAGCGCGTGATGAGATAGCCCACGTTGATCATGTTACGTAGTTCACAGATATCCTTCGAAGCCTTTACGCGCTTGAAGAGGCGCTCCGTTTCCTCGTAGAGCATGTCGAGACGGTCCCAGGCGCGGTGCAGACGGAGATCGCTGCGGACGATGCCCACATAGTTGGCCATGATCTGGTTCACCTCCTTGACGCTCTGGGTGATGAGCACCTTTTCCTCGTTGGTCATTGTACCCTCGTCGTTCCATTCCGGCACTTTCTCATTAAAGTCGTAGAGGTCAACGTGCTGCAACGAATCTTTCGCAGCAGCATCGGCATAGACCACCGCCTCGATGAGTGAGTTGGAGGCCAGGCGGTTACCGCCGTGCAGTCCTGTGCAGGAGCACTCGCCCAAAGCATAGAGCCGCTCAATGCTCGACTGTCCATTGAGGTCCACCTTGATACCGCCGCACATATAGTGAGCCGCTGGGCGCACAGGAATATAGTCGGTGGTGATGTCGATACCCATCGAGAGACACTTCTGGTAGATGTTGGGGAAATGGTGACGCGTCTCTTCCGGATCCTTGTGGGTTACATCGAGACAGACATGGTCGATACCATGAATCTTCATCTCCTTATCGATGGCACGGGCTACGATGTCACGCGGTGCCAATGAGAGGCGTTCGTCGTATTTCTGCATGAACTCCTCGCCATTGGGCAGTTTCAGAATACCGCCGTAGCCACGCATCGCCTCAGTAATCAGATAGGCCGGATGCGTCTCTTTGGGATTATGCAGCACTGTCGGGTGGAACTGCACGAACTCCATGTCTGCCACCGTTCCCTTGGCACGATACACCATAGCAATGCCATCGCCCGTAGCAATGACAGGATTCGAGGTTGTCAGATAGACTGCGCCACAACCGCCTGTACACATCACGGTCATCTTCGAGAGGTAGGTATCCACCTTCTGCGTCTCGGGGTTCAGGACGTAAGCACCGTAGCACTGGATGTTAGGCGAGCGCCTCGTCACTCTCACACCCAGATGGTGCTGGGTGATAATCTCCACGGCGAAATGGTTCTCCTTGATTTCGATATCGGGGTTGTTGCGTACAGCCTCCATCAGTCCGCGTTGGATCTCTGCACCCGTATCGTCGGCATGGTGCAGGATACGGAACTCAGAGTGCCCGCCTTCACGGTGCAGGTCGAAGGTCCCGTCGTCTTTCCTGTCGAAGTTTACTCCCCACTTGACGAGTTCCTGAATCTGCTCAGGAGCCTTTGTGACCACCTGCTCTACGGCCTTGGGGTCACTGATATAGTCACCCGCAATCATCGTGTCCTCAATGTGCTTCTCGAAGTTGTCCACTGCCAGGTTCGTCACCGAGGCGACACCGCCCTGCGCAAACGAGGTGTTAGCCTCGTCGAGCGAGGTCTTACAGATCATACATATTTTGCCTTTCTTGGCTCTTGCCACCTTCAAGGCGTAACTCATACCGGCTACACCGGCACCGATAATAAGGAAGTCGTACTTGTAAACCATAATCGAAATCAATTATTTCGTGCAAAGATAATTAAAAAACACGGATTATAGGGATTATATGATTTTTTTTTGTGTTTTTTTTGTACCTTTGCGTGCGAATATGAAGAAAATACTGTTTTTATCCTATATTCTGTGTCTCACGGCAGGGCTGCGAGCACAGACAGAACCACAGGAAGTGGGCAACTACAAGGTGGCCTTCATCGAACCCATCGACTCACTGATTCCCGATTCCTGTTTCCTGGCATCCGACCCGTTGTCCCTTCCTTGGCCGGAGAATGTCATTACCCGACTCGACAAACTGTTGGACGAGCCCCTGCTGAAACGTTCGCAGGTGGGACTGATGGTCTACGACCTCACCACTGACACCATCATCTTCCGTTATGGTGAACGCCAGACCATGCGCCCAGCCTCTGTGATGAAACTGGTGACGGCGATTACAGCCCTCGATAAGTTGGGCAGCAACTACCAGTTCCGCACCTCTTTATATTATACGGGTAATCTGATTGGCAATGTGCTCAACGGCGACCTCTACTGCGTGGGTGGCATGGATCCCCGTTTCAACAACGACGATATGGGTGCCTTCGTCGACCGTGTTATCGGGATGGGTGTCGACACCATCCGAGGTCGTATCATCGGTGACTACTCCATGAAGGACGAGACACGCTTAGGCGAGGGCTGGTGTTGGGACGACGACAACCCCATCCTCTCACCGCTACTCATCTCAAAGAAGGCTGATTTCCTCCGTAACTTCGTCGATGAGATGCGCAATAGGAATATCGTGGTTGCAGACAACTTCGCTGAGGGGACCCTGCCCAATGGTGCCTACGTAGTGGGCTCTCGCTTCCACGCCTTCGACCAGATCCTGATGCAGATGCTCAAAGAGAGCGACAACCTCTATGCTGAGTCGATGTTCTATCAGATAGCGGCCTCGGGCGGTGTCAGACACGCCTCTGCAGCGAATGCCAGGACACATATCAAGAAACTCATCAGCAAGATAGGTCTCAACCCCGACAACTATAAGATTGCCGACGGCAGTGGACTCTCACTTTATAACTACGTGAGTCCAGAACTGATGGTGGGTCTGCTGCGCTATGCCTATCGCAACTCAGAGATTTACAGCAGCCTCTATCCCTGTCTGCCCATTGCCGGCGAGAATGGTACCCTTGAAAAGCGTATGAAGGGAGCGTACACAAAAGGAAATGTTCGTGCCAAGACGGGCACACTGACGGGTGTCTCCTCATTGGCAGGCTATTGCCGGACGGCCAACAACCACTTGCTTGCCTTCTGCATCATCAACCAAGGGGTGATGAAGAATGCCGATGGCAAGGCTTTCCAGGACAAGGTCTGCACCGCCCTCTGTCAACCATAGAGCGAAAGTTGATATAGATCTAACAAGAATAGGGGATTCTCCTGATGGTTTCTTTTATTTGTGACATGTTACTGCGCGACACAGGGATTGCGTCATGACAATGCTTCATCTTGAGTTGCATGGATCGGGAGTTAGAAACGATTTGCTCTACCTGACCGAGATTGACCAAGAAAGCACGATGACAGCGCACAATCATCGGATAATCCTTCAGATCGTCCTCCATTTGTTTGGAAGTGGCGCGAAGCATATCGGTACGTACTTCCCCTTCACGCAAATGGCATATCTTTACGTAATTGCCAACAGCCTCAATATATAATAGGTGGGAAATCTGGAGCATGACAGATTCGTTAGTCGTGCCTGTGAGCGTTATCTCCTGTGAGCAAGGCTTTTCACCCGATATGTCCGTCTCACTCTTTGATGAAATATTCCTCAGTTGCTCGTTCAGCAGTCTCGTTTCTTCCAATTCCATTGCCAGGTATCTACTGCGGAACTTGAAACGCCAGTAGAGACCAATGGCAAAGGAGAGGAAGGCAATAATAGCCAGCGTCTCAAGATAATTGCTCAAAGACAATTTGTTGCTTTCCACCTGATGGCTCATCGCGATGTGGCGGTAAAGACAAATGAGCAGAGACACCAGCGGCGTATTGATGAACTGGAAACGGAGATTGCGGCTGATAATATAACCGACACCATGATCATAAGAGCGGGGCATGCGGACAACAAACCTCAAAATAGCCTCCGTCAAAAAGCAACTGAACAGGCCCAATGAAAAGATACACAACAGATGAACAAATGACTGCCATTGCCACATTTCAAGTCCGAAGGGCTTGAAGATGGCTATCGCCAGCACCATGAATGCGGTACTGACGAAGCGGATGCTGATGGTTTCCTTATGACCTTTGTTCATACTGGCCGCAAAGGTAATAATAATAAATGATAATTGAGAAGTAAAAAGAGAAAAAATGACCGTTCGTCCCAAACAGGTGCAGAATATCCCAGATATTTGGCACTTCCCGTCATACGCCTTACCTTTGCACTCAGAATTGTTTAATATAAATGAATAAAGAAATGAAGAGTATGAAACCAAGAACGATTATCGGCATCCTATTTATTGTTGCCAGCCTGTTGAAACTCGCCACATTGTGGGGCATTCTCCATTGGAGTTGGTTTGAGACGATATCTGAAGGCCCTTGGGCCATGTATTTCGGCATCTTCGTGTTATTATATGTAGGTGTACATCTTGTCATCGATAGCTACCGCCGCGATCCGGACCAGTGGCTGCAGCGTCCTTTGCCCATCGGTGAAGACGGCAAGCGCATCCGCTGCTCTGTTCATTACGGCGGCGACGAGTACGTCTATCACGGTGAGACCTTCCACGGTGCCCGCCTCGATGCTTTCTGCGGCGGCATCCGACTGGATCTGCGCAAAGCCGTGATTACTGAAGACGAGGAAATCGACATCCACACCTTTTGTGGTGGTATCGAACTCTTCGTGCCCGCTATGGTCAATGTAGATGTAAAAAGCCATAGTTTCATCGGTGGCATAGGCAATCATGCTAAGCCCCAAGCCGACACCACTGCACCAACCCTCCATATCATTGCCAGCAATTTCCTCGGTGGCGTGGATATCAAGAATTAACTATTCATCCCAAGATATACCATTCGTCACATTTCTCTGCAGAATATCCCAACTTGAATTATTTCTGCAACTATCTGTAATTATACAGCGTCATATACGACAAATAAGTCAAAGAATCAATTTAAATAATGAATGATATGAAAAGAGTAAGTTT
>JAFWTK010000161.1 GCA_017518935.1 Prevotella sp. | reverse complement strand
CCCGTATCCTCATCAGGCACAAGACCGGTCTTCGTGGTGAGCATGGTCGTAGCGAGCACGGCGATACCGACAATCACGGCCACAATGATGGCCAACGGCTTGCGCACCAGTTTCTCCACACGGTTCTTGTATTTGCCCAGCACCTTGTCGTAGGCAGTATTAAACGAGGCATGGAAGCGGTCGATCATCGACATCTTCTTCTCATGGCCGTTTTCGTCGTGAGGTTTCAGGAAGATGGCACAAAGGGCCGGTGACAGCGTCAGGGCGTTCAGTGCCGAGATAAAGATAGAAACGGCCATCGTCACACCGAACTCACGGTAGAACGAACCGCTTGTGCCACCGATGAACGACACGGGGATGAACACCGAGGCCATCACCAAGGTAATGGAGATGATCGCACCCGAAATCTCGTTCATGGCATCGATTGAAGCCGTCAGCGTCGACTTATAGCCCTGGTCCAACTTCGCGTGGACGGCCTCCACCACCACAATGGCATCGTCGACCACGATGGCAATAGCCAAGAGCAAGGCCGACAGTGTCAGCAGGTTGATGGAGAAACCGAAGACGTTCAGGAAGAAGAACGTACCGATGAGCGACACAGGTACGGCAATCAGCGGGATAAGCGTCGAACGCCAGTCCTGCAGGAAGATGTAGATCACGAGGAATACCAGGAACAGCGTGAAGAACAGCGTGAACACCACCTCCTCGATAGATGCATACAGGAACTCCGTCACATCATAGTTGATCTTATACGTCATGCCCGGGGGGAACAGTTTGGCCTGCTCCTCGAGTTCGGCCTTCACCTGCTTGGCAATCTCGTTGGCGTTAGAACCAGCAATCTGCTGTACCATACCCAGCACAGAAGGCAGGTTGTTGTTTCTCATCGAGACACTATACTGCTGACCGCCGAGTTCAATCTTGGCCACATCCTTCAGTTTCAGCGTTGTACCGTCGGCCCTGCTCTGGATAATGATATTACCAAACTCCTCAGCCGTCTTCAGACGTCCGGTATAGCGCATGGCATACTCATAGGCCACATCCGACTCCTGACCGAACGAACCCGGAGCAGCCTCGATGTTCTGCTCAGCAAGCACGCCGCTAATATCCGAGGGCATCAGGTTGTACTGCTTCATCACGTCGGGCTTCAGCCAGATACGCATCGAGTAGGTCTTCAGGCCAGGCGACTGCACGTCACCCACGCCCTGAATACGCTTGATGGCAGGGATGATGTTAATGTTATTATAGTTCGTCAGGAACTCGTCATCGTAACGACCATCCTCAGAGGTCAATGTGAACATCAGCACCTGCGAGGTCTGACGCTTCGTCACCGTCACACCGATTCGTGTGACCTCAGCGGGCAACAGCGCCTGTGCCTGCTGCACACGGTTCTGCACGTTGACGGCACACATATCGGCATTCATACCCTGACGGAACAGCACACTGATCTGAGCCGAACCTGCACCAGCCGTAGAGGAGATGTAGTCCATTCCCTCCACACCGTTGATACTCTCTTCAAGCGGGGTAATGACGGAGTTTTTCACCGTCTCCGCATCAGCACCCGGATAACTGGTCCATACAGCAACGGTAGGAGGCGCGATATTCGGATACTGCTCAATAGGCAGCGATACCAGTCCGATAAAACCCAGCAAGACGATGAGGATAGAGATCACCGTCGACAGTACCGGGCGCTTGATAAATGTTGTAAATGTCATAATCTACTACTTCATTGCGTCGACGATGTCACCGGCAGACATGGCCTTGGCCTGATCATCGATCTTCTGTTTATACTTCTCCGGCGTGATGGGAACAATCTCCATCCCGTCCGCCAGTTTCGTGATACCATTTGTCACATACTTGTCGCCTACTTTCAGACCGTCAGTCACGATGTAATTCGTACCATCGTTCTGCGGGTCTACCTGAATCTCGGTGTACTTTACCTTGTTTTCCTTACCCAAGACATACACGAACTTTTTGTTCTGTACCTCCGAGACACTGCTCTGGGGAATAGTGATGGCTGACGTGTCGTCACGCGGAACGATAATCGAGCCAGAGCCGCCACTCTTCAAAATTTTCTGCGGGTTGGGGAACACTGCAATCAACTGGACACTGCCCGTAGCGGCATCAATGACACCACTCATCTTGGCAACCTTTCCTGAATGATTGTAAATGGTGCCGTCAGCCAACCGCAACTGCACGGGAGGATATGACTCCAGGGCTGCGTTCTGACTGCCTGCGGCCTTTGTCATCTCCAAGGCATCCTTCTCCGTCAGGGAGAAATAGACCTCCATCGATGAGTTGTTCGACACGGTGGTCAGCACAGTGTTCGTGTTCACCAGTGCACCGTTTTTATAAGGCAGCGTACCGATGACACCTGCTGCAGGACTCTTCACATAACAATAACTCAGCATCTCCTTAGCCGATGCCAGACTAGCCTGTGCCTGTTCCAGAGCGGCTTTGGCACTCTCATACTGGTTGGCTGCCGTCTGCAGTTCGAAGTCGCCAATGACCTTGCTCTCAAAAAGTTCCTTTGAATTCTCAAAATTCAACTTGGCTGTATTACAAGAGGCCTGAGCCGTATTCACAGAGGCCTGAGCCTGGCGCACCTGCGACTGGTAAGTCACGTTGTCGAGTACAAAGAGTACCTGTCCGACACCCACCGTCTGACCTTCTTTCACATTAATCTGCCTAATAAAACCTTGAACTTTGGGACTGATCTGCACGTCCTGCACACCTTTGATGGTTGCCGGATAAGTGGACTGCATCGAAGTCGTTGATGTGCCGACTGCCGCCACAGGAAACTCGTTGTCGCCGAATGTCGGACGACCACCTCCACCACCGCACGATGCCAGAAGCATCGCAGTAGCAGCAAACATTAAAATCTTCTTTTTCATACTAAATCTATTGTTGTTATGTTATTTCTAACGTCTATCAAAGTGCAAAGGTACGAAAATATATCTAACAGATATATCAACCAAAAGGGTTTTTAACAAAGTTTCACCACCTCGTAGCAAGAGTTACGGAAGAATCTGTGTTCCGACAAAGGCTGGTTATTTTCAAATAAGGCAGGGTTACTTACCGATAAGGGTGCGTTATTGATTCTAAGACTTTATCTCGAGGTAAAAGTTTCATTTGCTTGGCTTTTTCCATAAGGAGAGCCATCAGCGGTTCGCGTTCGTTCTCCACTTTGTTATCCAATACGGCATCCTTGAGATACTGTTTCAGCACACCCACCTCACGCGAGGGTTCCAGATGGAAGAGTTCCATAATCTCATTGCCGTCGATGACGGGCTGGAGCAGGCGCTTGTAGTCTTTCTCTTTGAGATCGGTGAGTTTCTCACGCACCACCCGGAAGTTCTCGAGGAACATCTTCTTGCGACCTTCGTTCTTCGAGGTGATATCTGCCTCGCAGAGCGTCATCAGGTCGTCGATGTCGTCGCCGGCATCGTTCAGCAGACGGCGCACGGCACTGTCGGTCACCTCCTCGTCGGCAATCACGATGGGCCGCATGTGGAGATCGACGAGTTTCTCAACATATTTCATCTTCATGTCGAGGGGCAGCATTAGTCTGCGGAAGATGACTGGCACCATCTTGGCACCAATCATATTATGGTTGTGGAAAGTCCAGCCGACGGCAGGATCCCAGCGTTTCGACTTGGTCTTGCCGATGTCGTGTAATAGCGCAGCCCAGCGCAACCAAAGGTTGTCAGAATGTTTCACAACGTTCTCAAGCACCTCTAAGGTATGGTAGAAGTTGTTTTTATGTGCTCGACCATTCTTCTGGTCCACGATGTCGAGGGCCGAGAGTTCAGGCAGGATAATCTGGAGCAGTCCACTGCGCTGTAGGTATTCGAAGCCGATGCTGGGATGCGGTGTCAGGATGATCTTGTTGAGTTCGTCTTTGATACGCTCGCCGCTGACAATCTTGATACGGTCAGCCATCCGTTCAAGGGCCTCGAAGGTCACATCCTCAATCTGGAAGTTCAGTTGGGTGGCGAAGCGGATGCAGCGCATCATACGCAATGGGTCGTCGCTGAAAGTGATGTCGGGCTCCAAAGGCGTGGCGATGATACCATCCTCCAAGTCTGCAAGACCATTGAACGGATCCACCAGTTCGCCGAAACGGTCTTTGTTCAGACAGACGGCCATTGCATTGATAGTGAAGTCGCGACGGTTCTGGTCATCTTCGAGCGTGCCGTCCTCCACGATGGGCTTGCGGGAGTCGTGGCTGTAACTCTCCTTCCGGGCTCCCACGAACTCCACCTCGTACTCTACGCCCTTCTGACGGAACTTCACCTGAGCCGTACCGAAATTGCGGAACACTGAGAGATGCGCCTTGCGCCCTACCATCCGTTTCAGTTCCTCTGCCACGGCGATGCCACTACCTACCACCACCACGTCGATATCATTGGAGGGCCGTTCCAAGAAGATATCTCTGACGTGGCCGCCCACGACATAACATTCCTTCCCGAGACGGTCGGCCGCCTCACTGATCTGATGGAAGATCTCCTGGTCTAATATCGTCACTAATTCCTCGTCGCTATATAGTTTCATGCCATTTTCTACTCTTTGAGGGTGCAAAGTTACGAAAAAAGCCACAGAATACACAGATTATCTCAGAATATTTGTAATTTTGCACCCGAAACCAATCAATTCGATTATGAGACAGTTGTTTTTTATCTTCATCTGTACCCTCGTCCTCGGATCTTGTGGTGGCAACAGCAAGCAGAGAGAAGAAATCGATGCGCGGTGGAAGGCGCTAAGGCTCCATCAGGAGACAGAACTGAAAAGGGCACAGGAAGAACTGGCACAGACGGACAGTCTGTTGCAACTGGTACAGCACAACTACGACTCCCTACAGGCAAAAGTGGAGAAGGACAAGGCCGCCCTGCGGGCTACGCCAGAGGAACTGACGATGCTGACAAAGACACGCATCAAACGCGACTCGCTCCGCACCCAATGTGAGACATTAGGAGCCAAAATACGCTATATCCACAAGAAACAGGAAGACCAACCCTAATACAAATCTGACTAAAAAAGAGTT
>JAFWTK010000160.1 GCA_017518935.1 Prevotella sp. | reverse complement strand
CGGGCGAGTTCGAGGAATTTCTCGAAATAGGTCTTCGCCTGTTTTCCGTCGGGCAGATAATAATAAGTGGCACTGGCGATGTTGTAATAGGTGGCGATGGAAGTGGGATTATATTCCAAATGCTTCTTCCAGGCCTCCACGGCCTTGTCGTACTGGCGCATCCAGTAGTAGGCCTCGCCTTGTGACAAGGTGATGGCCCTCATCGTTGTGGTGTCGGGCAGCAGGAGTTGCGTGGCGAGATCCAGATAGCCGAGACCCTCGTCGAGGCGTCCGGTATCGACGCAGACCACCCCGAGGCGGTAGGCGCAGCCAGCATGCTGCATTCCACTGAGGAGAAATGCGGGAACGAAGTATTTGTAGGCCAGTTCAAGGCTGTCCAACCGGCTGTAACACATACCAGCGGAGTAGAGGGTGTTGAAGGTGGAGTCGCCTTGTTGGAGCAGACGCTCATACATCATGACAGACTTGTCGAACTGCCGGTCCATAAAGTAGGCATCGGCCAAGGCGCGGTTGACAAGGATGTTCGTGGAGTCTTTTTTGAAGTAATCCTCCCCGTAGCCAATACCCTTCCAAGCCTGATCCTCCCTGACAACGGCCACAATAAGACCTGCCATCATCTCACCGTCCATAGGATAACGGGACAGCAGATTAGATGTCCAATAGATGTAGGAGTCATTGTCGCCTTGTTTCTGATAACTGTAGCAGAGTTGGCGGAAGGACTCGTGGGTGAGGTCACCGGCAGGGACATTCTTCAGCAGGTCGGCTGTCTGGCGGTAGTTGGCGCGCTTGTAGTAGCAGTCGGCCAGTTTGATGCGCACCTCTGCCGTGTCTTTCATCGCGAAGGCCTGCTGGTAGTACTCCAGGGCCTCGAAGGTGTTGTACTGCTGCATCAGGCTGTCGCCTGTTTGCAAGAGCATTGTCAGAGAGTCTACGGCGACGGGCTCCACCACCTTCTTTTTTGAAGCAACCTCGCCCCGGGCGGTGGATACCGTCAACAGGGCGAGGATGAACATGATTATTTTATACATTGAAGAGAGAGCGTTATTTCTTCGTGGTGATGATGATGACACCATTCTTGCCTTTTTCACCATAGATGTCAGTAGCGGCCTTGTCCTTCAAAACATCCATTTTTGCGATGGTTTTGGGATCGATATCCTTCATCTTCTCGAAATCGATGGTCTTGTCATCAACTACGACAAGTGGTGTTTCTGTCGGAGTGAAAGTGCCTGTGACTGTCAGTTTCTCTGTCGGCGTGAAAACACCTACGGCTGTCGGTGCTTCTTTGGCCTTGCCATCGAGGCGGAAGTTGATGGGCACGGTATATTTCACACGCACGACCTTGCCGCTCTGCTTGCCTGGCGTCCAGTTAGGCATCGCGTTGATGACACGGAGGGCCTCCTCATCGAGCGAGGGATCGACAGACTTCACGACCTTGGCCTCACTGATGCTGCCATCCGTCTCGATGACGAAAGTGGCAAGGACACGGCCTTGTTTGTTTGCCTCGAAGGCTTCTTTCGGATAACTGATATTTTTCGAGAGGAATTCCATCAAGGCAGCCATGCCACCAGGGAACTGCGGCATCTCTTCCACCACCTCAAAGGCCGGCTCGTCGCCAGGGGTGACGGTTCCTTTGATGACAGGCATAGCGGTGCCTTCGACCTTTTTCTGGTCGTCTGTGTCTACAACAGTCTCAATAATCTGAATGTCCTGATTGCCACCCGTCTTGATCGTAGCATTCTTCTTGCCTTTCTTGACAGGCACTTGTTTCTGGGGTTCGTCGTAGACATAGTCATTGACGGTCTCTGCGTTGAGGGCGAGGGCGACACCCACGATGGGCAGGAGCGCGAGCAGTTTCAAGAGGTGACTGCTCTTGGAGGTTTTATTTGTCATCATTGTGATTCGGTTTTTGAGGGTACTGTGACTGATACCGTTGACAAGGGAGTACCCACCGATGCCACCGGCTTTTGTGATTAACAGGTATTGATATTGACGCGCATTGATCCCTTGGGAGAGTACTGCACCATCGGCCTCGTATTCGTGGATGGCGCGCAGGTCACTGCGGAGCATCCAGATGGCGGGATTAAACCACTGGAGGGCGGTGAGGATGTCGACGAGGAGCACGTCCCACGAATGATGCAGGCGGATATGTCCCCGTTCATGAGTGAGAATCGCAGGATCGTTTATTTCGTAGTCGCTGCGGTTCATCACGATATAGTGCATCCAACTGAAGGGCGCCAAGTCTGCGTTACCGGTCACGCAGATGGTGGTGCCATCAGCCTGCGGATGCTGTTCGCTATGCCTAATCAGGCTGGTGATTCTGACCATCGACCAGAGGGTATGGGCGAGCGTGGCTGCCATACCTATTATATATAGTACAGGCAACAACATCTGCCACAGAGGCTTTTGCGACTGGGTGTCGTCGATGACGGCAGAACCCAGTTCCACGTCGATCGTAGGCATCGGCATCACCACCGTCTGGTGGGTCGTGATGACACACAGGGGCAGCACAAATGAGGCCACTGCCGTCAGCAGGAGCACGATGCGGTTTACGCGGTGGAACGTCTCACGGGCCAGTAACAGACGGTAGAACATATAGAATACCGCTATCAGCACGGCCACCTTCAGGTCGTATGTCAGAAATTCAAGCATGACTGTTCTCGATTTGGTCTATCAGATCTTTCAGTTCTTCGACGGAGATCTTCTCTTCCTTGACGAACGAGGAGACGGCAGAGAGGTAGGAGTCGTTGAAGTAGTTCTTGATCACACCAGCAATTGATTTCCTGCCGTATTCCGCCTCAGTGATGAGGGGAAAGTACTGGTAGGTATTACCAAACTGCTTATGATCCAGGAATCCTTCTTTCTCCAGTATGCGTACCATCGTGGAGAGTGTATTGAAGTGCGGACGGGGCTCGTCGTAGTACTCTAAGAGTTCCTTGACGAACATCGGACCGTGCGCCCAGTACAGATCCATGATCTCTTTTTCTCTATTTGTCAGTTTTTTCATTGTCGGTTTGCTTTTAATCATTCAATCACTTTGCGCGTCGTTATCTTTACCTGAGTGCAAAGTAACTAAAAGTTTTCGTTATATACAACTAAATGGATTAGTTTTTAAACTAAATTAATTAGTTTGATATCCATTTAACGATTATTTAGACCCAAACTGATCTTTTTCCCCTTATTTTTTTGTTGTTTCAGCAAAAAACCATATCTTTGCAACTAACTCGAAACAGAAAGATATGAAAGGAATCATAATAATATACTGTCTCCTATTCACCTTGAATGCTGCAGCACAGGAACAGGCTACAACTGACAGCGTGAGCCCACATGACAGTTCCACTAGCCTGATGGGCAAACTTCGCCATGTGCAGCAAATATTGGACGACAAAGCACGGGCCAAGGTTGACCCACGCTACATCGAAGTTCCCGAAAAGCCCTGGCGAGTCATCCTCCGCTACAAGGAGACGGCAGTCGACGTGGATTACGAAAACGACTTTTACTTTCCTGAAGATAAGGAGCGCCTATTCTGGCAGTTATACTTTGAACCACCCGTGGCGGCTTCCGTCGGTTTCTGGGCAGGCTATCGGGGTACGGGGATATCCTACTCCCACTCGCTCGTCAAGAACGCAGGCCGCTATTTCTCTTTCAGTACCACAGGTGCGAAGTATGGATTCAACTTTCGGCTGAGGAGATTCAGCACAGACGAAGTAACATTCAATGCAAAAGCCTATCATGACGGGGAGATGATAGGGGAACAGAACATACATGACAGAATCGATGCCCCAGTATGGATACGTTCCACCAATGCCAACGGATACTATGTGTTCAATGGGCGCCACTACTCACAGGCAGCCGCCTACAACCAGTCCGTCATCCAGCGCCGCTCCGCTGGCTCGCTTCTGGCAGGAGCCACATGGTATCAGTCGTCATTCGACCTGTCTGCCCCCGAGAATTCCCTGTTTATGATTCTTAGCAAAAAAGTGGGCCGTATCAAAATGCACCAGGCCAACATCGGTATCGGCTACGGCTATAACTTCGTACCGTTCCGAGGCTTCGTGATCAACGCAATGGTCATGCCTACCATCAGTGTATATAACCGCGTGAAAGTCTATAAGTACGACTTCAACTACCTCCCTCTGGACGATAATGTTATGCCGCCAGAAAGTTATGGACAATGGAACTCACAGACGCACACCTGGGCCAATGGGGAGAAATATAAGCCTATGGATGAAGAGGGCAACTATCTTCAAGATGTTGAGGTTTGGGAAATTGACAGTGATGTAAACTACGGCAGACTGCAGTTCAATGTCGACCTGCGACTCGGCATTGCCTACAACTGGAGTAACTACTTCATAGGACTTCAAGGACAGTTTAATCGTTTCTCCTACAAGATGGATGAGACCAAGGTTATCCTCATCGACGGCTATGCCCGGGTGTCACTGGGCATGAGGTTCTGAAAAGACGCAAAAAAAGCGGTGCATTCTGAAAAACGCACCGCTTTTACCAATATCTCGTAAATGCCACGAGGGTACTATACCTTGATCTCTACCTCAACACCGCTGGGGAGTTCGAGTTTCATCAGGGCGTCAACAGTCTTTGCTGTTGAACTGTAGATGTCGATCAGACGCTTGTAGTCTGACAACTGGAACTGCTCACGAGCCTTCTTGTTGACGAAGGTCGAACGGTTGACGGTGAAGATACGCTTGTGTGTGGGAAGGGGGATAGGACCGCTGATGATTGCACCTGTAGCCTTCACAGCCTTCACAATTTTCTCTGCTGACTTGTCAACCAATTTGTGGTCGTAACTCTTCAGTTTGATACGAATTTTCTGACTCATTTCTCTTGAATTTTAATTGTTATTATTAATTATCTAATTATGGAGGCCGCTAAAGAGTCATTTGCTCAGCGGCTCTCCATTTGTTCTATACTAAGTCTGCGCGACCCTTGACCTCCTCCAGCACAGCCTTGGCGAGAGCGCTTGACAGCGGTGCGTGGTGGCTGTACTCCATAGAACTGGTAGCACGACCAGAAGTGATGGTACGCAGGGCGGTGACATAACCGAACATCTCTGACAGGGGGACCTTAGCCTTGACGACACGTGCACCACTGCGAGCCTCGTCCATACCCTCTACCTGACCACGACGCTTGTTGAGGTCGCCGATCACGTCACCCATGTTCTCCTCGGGTGTCACCACCTCGAGTTTCATGATGGGCTCCATGAGCACAGGCTTAGCCTGGGCGCAGATTGCCTTATAAGCCATCTGGGCGGCCACCTCGAACGAGAGTTGGTCGGAGTCGACGGGGTGGAACGAGCCATCGACCACAACAACCTTCAGACTGTCCATCGGATAGCCACCAAGTATACCGTTCTTCAAAGAGGCCTCGAAGCCCTTCTGGATAGCGGGGATATACTCCTTGGGGATGTTACCGCCCTTCACCTCGTTAATGAACTGTAACGGTCCATTTTCCTTGATATCGTAATCCTCATCGACAGGACCGACGTTCACGATGATATCAGCGAACTTACCGCGACCACCAGATTGCTTCTTATAGACCTCACGGTAACCCATGACGGTCTTGGTGATGGCTTCCTTATAGTTCACCTGCGGCTTACCCTGGTTGCACTCCACCTTAAACTCACGCTTCAGACGGTCGATGATGATGTCGAGGTGGAGTTCACCCATACCGGAGATGATGGTCTGACCACTCTGCTCGTCGGTACGGACAGTGAATGTCGGGTCTTCCTCAGCCAACTTAGCGAGACCGTTGTCGAGTTTGGCCACGTCGGCCTGGCTCTTCGGCTCAACGGCAATAGAAATGACCGTGTCGGGGAAGGTCATCGACTCCAGCACGATAGGCTTGTCCTCGTCGCAGAGGGTGTCACCCGTACGGATATCCTTGAATCCAACACCTGCACCGATATCACCGGCATCAATCGACTCCATGGGAATCTCCTTGTTGGAGTTCATCTGGAACAGACGGCTGATACGCTCCTTCTTGCCCGAACGGGGATTAAAGACGTAACTACCAGCCTGAACCTTACCAGAATAAACACGGAAGAACACCAGACGTCCCATGTATGGATCGGTGGCAATCTTGAATGCCAGAGCCGATGTGGGAGCAGTCTCAGAGGGTTCACGATCCTCTTCCTCATCGGTATTGGGGTTGGTTCCTTTGATTACCTCAACGTCAACGGGTGCGGGCAGGAATGCACACACAGCGTCGAGCAGCGGCTGAACGCCCTTGTTCTTATAAGAAGAACCCAGGAGCATCGGGGTGCACTGCATAGAGATAGTTCCCTTGCGGATTGCGGCAATGATCTCCTCCTCAGTAATGGACTCGGGATCGTCGAAGTACTTCTCCATCAGGGCCTCGTCATACTCGGCAGCGGCCTCGAGCAGTTTGTTACGCCACTCGTCGCACTCAGCCTGCAAGTCAGCGGGGATTTCCTCGATGTCGTACTCGGCACCCATGGTCTCATCATGCCACAGGATAGCCTTCATCTTAATCAGGTCGACCAGACCTTTGAAGTTCTCCTCAGCACCGATAGGCACCTGAATCACAACAGGGTTGGCACCCAGGATGTCACGCATCTGCTGGACTGTCTCGAAGAAGTCTGCACCAGAGCGGTCCATCTTATTCACATAGCCAATACGGGGCACGTTATACTTGTCTGCCTGACGCCATACTGTCTCAGACTGAGGCTGTACACCATCAGCAGCAGAGTAAGTAGCCACGGCTCCGTCGAGCACACGCAGGGAGCGCTCCACCTCAGCGGTGAAGTCCACGTGTCCCGGAGTATCAATCAGGTTAATCTTGAATTGCTTATTATTCCATGTCCAGTTACAGGTCGTGGCAGCGGAAGTAATCGTAATTCCGCGCTCCTGCTCCTGGGCCATCCAGTCCATCGTAGCGGCTCCGTCGTGCACCTCACCAATCTTGTGCGTCTTACCCGTATAGAACAGGATACGCTCAGACGTGGTGGTCTTACCGGCATCGATGTGAGCCATAATACCGATATTGCGGGTCAAATGTAAATCGCGATTTGCCATTGTTTATTATCCTTAATTACGTTTTTACCTTTTTACCTAGCTAATACTATCTTAGAATCTGAAGTGTGCAAATGCGCGGTTAGCCTCAGCCATGCGGTGCATATCCTCCTTACGCTTGAAGG
>JAFWTK010000159.1 GCA_017518935.1 Prevotella sp. | reverse complement strand
GGCCTTCCACGATGTGGAATTCATGCTGCGTCGCGAGCATAACCTCCAGGTGGCAAAGATTCTCAACGACCCTGAGGCCTCAGAGAATGACAAGTATGTCGCCCTGCAGTTCCTGCGCAATGCCGAGGTCGCTGCACGTGGCATCCTGCCTTTCTGTCAAGACACGGGTACGGCTATCATCCACGGTGAGAAGGGTCAGCAGATCTGGACGGGTTTCGAGGATGAAGAAGCCCTGAGTCTGGGTGTCTTCAATACCTTTACCCAGGACAACCTGCGCTATTCGCAGAACGCTCCGCTGAATATGTACGACGAGGTGAATACCCGTTGTAACCTGCCTGCCCAGATTGATATCGAGGCCTGCGAGGGTGCTGAGTATAAGTTTGTGATGGTGGCCAAAGGTGGTGGTTCTGCTAACAAGACCTACTTCTATCCGATGACGAAGGCTACCATCCAGAACGAGGGTACGCTGATTCCGTTCCTTGTGGAGAAGATGAAGAGTCTCGGTACTGCTGCCTGTCCGCCATATCATATTGCCTTCGTGATTGGTGGCACTTCTGCTGAGAAAAACCTGCTCACCGTGAAACTGGCTTCCATCAAGTTCTACGATGGTCTGCCCACCACTGGTGATGAGACAGGTCGTGCCTTCCGTGATATCGATCTCGAAGAGAAACTCTTAAAGGAGGCTCATAGGATTGGTCTGGGTGCCCAGTTTGGTGGTAAGTACCTGGCTCATGACATCCGTGTCATCCGTCTGCCGCGTCATGGAGCCTCCTGTCCGATTGGTATGGGTGTGTCCTGCTCTGCTGACAGAAATATCAAGGCGAAGATCAATGCCGACGGTATCTGGTTGGAGAAGATGGACTCTAACCCCTCAGAGTTAATTCCTGCTGAATACGCCAAGGCTGGCGAGGGTGCAAACACTATCACTATCGACCTCAACGAAGGTATCGATGCTGTTCGCAAGGAACTGTCGAAGTATCCTGTCTCTACCCGTGTCAACCTGAAGGGTACTATCATCTTGGCCCGCGACATCGCCCATGCTAAGTTGAAGGCTCGTATCGATGCTGGCGAACCGATGCCTGACTACTTCAAAAAATATCCAGTGCTCTATGCCGGACCTGCCAAGACCCCAGAGGGCTATCCCTGTGGTTCGATGGGTCCCACCACAGCCAACCGTATGGATCCCTACGTGGATGAGTTCCAGTCGTTGGGTGCCTCTCTGGTGATGATTGCTAAGGGTAATCGCAGTGATGTGGTGACAGAGGCTTGTAAGAAGTATGGTGGTTTCTATCTGGGTTCAATCGGTGGTGTGGCTGCCGTGCTCTCTCAGAGTAGCATACGAGCCATCGAGTGCGTGGAGTATCCAGAACTTGGTATGGAGGCCATCTGGAAGATTGATGTGGAAGACTTCCCTGCCTTCATCCTCGTGGACGACAAGGGCAATGATTTCTTCAAGACCCTGAAACCCTGGACGCCTTGCGCCCGCTAATCGGCATATTGTTATTGAGTCTTTGTCTGACTGCCCAAGCAGCCAGACAAAAGACTCATCGTATGTCTAAAGGCACCACTCGTCAGATGACGCGCAGTGCCACAATCCATCGTTCCCTGTCAAAACCATATTGGTCATGGGACTCTGAGAAGATTTACCGTGTGCCAGTCATACTGATGTCGTTTGTCGACTGTGACTTCAGTTGCGAGAATCCGCACCAGTTCTACGACCGTCTGTTCAATGAGAGGGGCTATAACCTCGGAATGGGACCAGGCTGTGTGGCTGACTATTTTCGCGATCAGTCACGGGGACAGTTTAATATGGTGTTCGATGTAGTGGGTCCCATCAAACTGACATACCGGCAGAAAAGCAAAAGTGACACTTCCTTTGGTGTGTCTCAGATTACGGATGCCATTAGAACAGCAGATGAGCAATTGAATTATGCCGACTACGACTGGGATGGTGACGGTAAGGCAGAGACGGTCATTATCGTTTATGCCGGCTATGGTGGTAATGAAGATGATGCTGTTGCTGATGGTTGTATCTGGCCGAATACGGACTTCCTCTATTTTTCTCTTGACGGAGTGGGGATTGGAGGCTACTCTGCCAGTGCTGAGTTATGGACGGAAAACACCTCCTGTGGTATAGGAACCATCTGCCATGAGTTCTGTCATGTTTTAGGACTCCCAGACCTCTATCCGACATCAGGCGACGAGTTCTCAGTTGTCGACGAGTGGGATCTGATGGATGGTGGCAATTATGCCAATGATGGCTGGTGCCCGCCTAATCTGTCTATTCATGAACGGGAATACTTAGGATGGTCACACCCTGAGGATTTGTCAGAGGCAGCGACTATTACGGATATGCC
>JAFWTK010000158.1 GCA_017518935.1 Prevotella sp. | reverse complement strand
TTTGGGCTACCGTATTCTTAGCTTCGACAGTGATGAATTCCTGATCAGCGTATACGCCCCATTCCTTGCCTGTGGTGCTTACGTTGATAGTATAACGACCACCCTCAACAGGCACAGCGATATTGGTCTGCGACAGCGTAATGCTGACCGCTGCAGGCTCTGGGTCTTCGTTGTCGCTCCCACCGCAGCCCCAAAGGGCTACGGCAAGAGAGAGCAAAAGTGTATTAAGCATGAATCGTTTCATATTACATTAATCATCGAATATGATGCCCCTTAGGGTATCATCGGCAGAGCCGACTTGAAGACTATTTTGCTGATCTTAACCTTGGTGCCTGCAGGAGAGCCTCCGAAGTCGAAGAACAGTCGGATGGCTGTTGCATCGGTACCTTCTTTCAACGTAGCACCCTTCAGCGTGTAGACATACGGCTCGTCGGCCTTAATGTCGTGACGACCCTCGCAGAAGAAATTGCTGTCACCAGCGTCAGTGAGTTTGATGGTCACACCTGGGCATTCGTTGTCGGCCTCTATCACCAGTTGGAAGTTGTAGGCTAATGCAGCCAAAGCGGTTAGTTGGGTATCGATGTGGAACTGTCCCTGCCACTGGCTGCCGCCCATGCCTTCAGGAAGAGTAATCTCGTAAGTGTCGCCATTGCGGGTAGCCACAGGCTGAGTGCCGAGTGCTGTCCAACTGTCATCAGCAAACCAGTAACCGAATTCGCTGGCCACGCTGCCGTCGTCGACACCCTTCCAGAGATTATCGGCATCATCGTAGTTGATGCTGACGGCCTCCTCGAAGTAAATCTTACTGATCTTGACGTGAGTGCCTGCGGGTGAGCCACCGAAGTCGAAGAACAGGCGAATGGCTTCTGCGTCCTTACCTTCCTTCAGGGTTGCTCCTTCCAGTTTGAAGATGAATGGCTCGTCGCCCTTCACATCATGGCGTCCTTCGCAGAAGAAGTTGCTGTCGCCGGCATCGGTGAGTTTAACAGTTACACCCGGGCAGTCCTGATCAGTCTCCATCACGAAGTAGAAATTGTAAGCCTTTGATGCACTTGCAGTGAGTTTGGTGTCGATATGGTACTGACCCTGCCACTGGCTGCCACCCATACCCTCAGGAAGCGTGATCTCGTAGGTATCACCATCATGAGTAGCCACAGGCTGATTAGGCAGTTCACCCCAACCGTCGTCGGCAAACCAGTAGCCGAAGGCATCGAAGAGAGTTCCGTCGTCAACGGCTTTCCAGAGATTGGCACCGCTGTTGTAGTCCCAGTCCATCGTTGGCTTATCCTCACCGCCACCTTCACCACCTTCAGAAACGATGGTACCGTCATTGTTGGCGTGATCCTTCAGCACGATATTGCTGATGCTGATGTTGGTTGCACCTGTAGCATGACCGAAGTCGAAGACAATCTTCACGGGTGAGAGATCCTTACCTTCAATGTCGCTCTTCCAGAATACATATTCCTTACCGGCCTTCAGGCTGATGTTGTCTACGTCGATAATAGCCTCGTTGTCGGCCTCGTTGGTGACCTTTACAGTCACCCCGTCAATATCTGCATCTGCCACGAAGATACATGAGAAGTCATAGTGGTTGGCAGCAGAGGTCTCTAAGCCGGTCGTATGGAGGTGCATCTGAGCCTGCCAGCGATCGAAGGCCGCATCGGGAACAGTGACGGTATAGTCATTGCCCTTGTCGTTATAGGTTGCCTGCATCTCGGCGGTGCGGTCGGGCGACCAGTTGGGTGCAAAGTAGAAGGTTGCCTCGGGGGTCATACCCTTCCAGAGGTTGAAGTCGCTGTTGGCATCGAAGCCTTGCTCCTCTACCAGATGTTCGTCGGCAGCACTGGTCAGGATGAAGCGCCATGCGATACTGCGATCGGGAGCGTCATAGACCAGCACCATCTTGGTGGCTGTCAGTGTCTCGATACGGAACTTGGGATTCTCATACTGGGCATTGCTGGAGATGTAGGGGAACAAAGTGTTTTTACCCAGTTGGATGTAAGTCTGCTTGGTCACGTTACCTTCGGCATCCTCCCAGTCGTAGACCTCGAAACTCCAGGTAGAAGTCTGATTGCCAAGCGCCACGTCGACATCGGGTTCTGCACCTGTAGGATTAAATGATGTACCCCAGTTGACGTATGTCATACCATCTGCACCTGCATTATAGGTGTAGGTACCACCCTTGCGGTTGTCGGCAGTGAAGGTAATGCGGTCGTCATAGACACCGAAATCCTTCTTGTCGTTAGGCTGAGCCGACCACCACTCTGTTCCTGTTGTTCCGGCAGGGCCGCAACCCATGTGGGCTACTTCCTTGTTAGCGATGCGCCACTCTTTACCAGTGATACGGCGGAAATCGGCACTGTAGTCAATCTTGGTTTCATTGAAGGTGAAGGTCTTTTTGATTGTTCCCTGACTGAAGCCATTGCGGTTGCCGATCTTCATATCGATGGTATAAGTACCTGCTTCAGGGTTGTTGTAACCTACCTCCTGCAAGGTAGAATATGTGTTGCCGTTCAGGATCCACACAGGGTATGTACCAGGCTGTGGGGTATAGGTGGCAATCATCTGGTTGGTTTCCTGATCGACGCTGATGTTGAAGTCAACACCATTCACCTCCGGAATACCATTGGGGTTTGCGCCATCGAAACTTTCTGGCGAACAGGCTGTCATCATCGCGCCTGCCATCAGCACACCCATTGTATATTTAAACAGATTCTTCATAATCTTTTAATGTTTAATCATTAATGTATATTTTAATAGTTGTTCTGCTTCAGTGTCGGATCAGCATCAAGTTCACTCTGCGACAGAGGGATATGCTTCTTGGATGCCGTCCATGAGTTGGTGCGATAGCCGTATGTATCGGGTACGAGTACGGTGGAAGCCTTCTGAGTAGCACCAGGGATGCCCTCAGCGCGTACCAAGTCGAAGTAACGCTTACCCTCGCCACAGAACTCCAAGTGACGCTCTGTGAAGATATCGTCGATAGTTACGCCATTGAGTGTGGGCAGACCTGCGCGGTTACGAACCTCGTTTACATAGCCTGCTGCCTCGGCAGCGCTGCCACCGGTCTGGAGCAATAGTTCTGCTGCATTCAACAGGGTCTCAGCATAGCGGTAGATACGCTTGTTGTTATTGTAGTTCAGGTTTTTCGATGAAGGACAATCCTGATTGTTTGCACTCTGCGGACGGTACTTGCCGTGCCAGATGTGTGTGTCCTGATAGCGCTCGGTGTAGGTGTAGCCACGTACATCCCAGCAGGTCACGTCGCGACGCTTGTCATTCTCTGCATACATGTTGTAAGCCTCTAAACGCATAGGCAGGAAGCCCCAGCCATCGTTACCGCCGTCCCAGCCTTCGCCACCAGCCCAACCGTTAGGTGAGCAGAGTGTCGGGAACACGGTACCACCAGCATGCAACGGCGTACCCCAGTCACGCTGACCATTATCGTCTTCGTAGTTAATCTCGAAGATGCTCTCAGCGCACCACTCGCCACTCTCGTCGAAGAGATCCTTGAAGTCTGGGTTCAGCGAATAATTCGTGTCGGCGATGATCTGTTTCATGTAGCCCAGGGCAGTGGGATAGCGTGCAGTGTCGTTCTGGTACATCACCATCTCGGCAAAGAGCATATAGGCCATCGCCTGTGATACACGTCCGCTCTCACTGGCTTCCCAGCGCATAGGCAGAATATTGGAAGCGATGATTTCCTCGAGTTCAGGCATCAAGTTGGCATAAATTTCGTCGGCGGTAATCTGCGGGGCTGTGTAAGGCTCTGTCAGGTTCTCCAGATAGAAGGGTACATTGCCATAGTAGTGCCACAGAATATTATAATAGTACACGCGGAGCAGACGAGCCTGCATCTCATACGACTTGCGGTTCTTCTCAACACCGCCACCCCATGAGCAGTACTTAATCACGTCGTTGCAGCGCTTGATACCGCTGTAGAAGTCACCCCACAGGGTTCCCAGTGTATTGTTGCCATCACCCTCAAAGTTGAAGAGTTTGTGCCAGTGCTGGTTGTCACTGATGCTGGCGCCGCCTACCCAGAAGTCGTCGCCTAAGATCTCAGCGTCGCAGGTCAGGTCATTATAGGCTGTGCCGTCCCAGTCGGGCCAGTGCAGCGGAGCATAGGCTGAGGTACAAGCCTCGTTCAGGTGCTCGTCGGTCATGTAATATTCCTCCAAGGGCTCTCCAGTAGGATTCTGCACCTCCAGGAAGTCATCCTTACAGGCGGTGAATAGTGAAGTGAATAGTGCTGTGCCAAGCATCAACCGTCCTATTCTGTATATCTTGTTACTCATAATATCTAATTTCTATTTTATATTTTCAAATCATTAAAGCGAAAGGTTGAAACCTACAGTAAAGATGCGAGCCTGAGGATATACTCCGTAGTCAACACCCATGGAAGTGCTGCTAGTACCGATTTCAGGATCGAATCCCCAGTACTTGGTCCAGGTGAACAGGTTCTCAGCACGTACATAGACGCGGAAACGCTCGACATTGATCCTCTTGGTGAGGTTGCGGGGCAGTGTGTAGCCCAGTGCGATATTCTTCAGGCGCAGATAACTGCCGTCCTGTACATAGATGTCGCTGCAGACCCAGTTGCGTGAGTCACCCAGTTTCAGCAGGGGCAGTTTGTTGGAGGTACCCTCGCCGGTCCAGCGCTGCAGCACCCAGGTAGGATAGTTACCTGATGCAATATCCTGACGCCAGGTGGCATCGAAGATGTCGGCACCGCTAACGCCCTGCAGGAACAGGTTGAGGTCGAATCCCTTCCAGTCGGCATTGAAGTTCAGACCGAAGGTCCAGTCGGGTGTCGGTTTACCAATCTTGGTACGGTCATCACTGGTAATTTTGTTATCACCGTTGGTATCAACAAAGATCAGGTCGCCCGGATTAGAATTTTCATTGTATTTGGCATTGTAGGCATCGGCCTCTGCCTTATTCTGCAGCACGCCTGCTGTCTGGTAGCCGTAGAAGTATGGGAATGTCATGCCGTTCTCTGCACGTGTGCCACCATCGCTGAACTGTGAGATACCATAGTTCAGGAAACCGGTATCATTACCCAGGTTCTTCAGTTTGTTCTTCAGGTAAGAAGCGTTGCCCTTGATGGCGAAGTGAGCATCACTGATGTTCCACTTGTAACCCAGTTCAAACTCGATACCGCTGTTCTCCATATCACCAGCATTACCCCAAGGCTTCGACTCACCGACATAGGATGGAATCGGCATGGTAATCAGCATACCGTTGGTCTTCTTGATATAATAGTCTACGGTGAAGGTCAACTTGTTGTTCCAGAGTCCGAGGTCGATACCCAGGTCGGTCTGCTCACTCTCCTCCCACTTCAGGTTCTCGTTAGCCAGGCCGTTGGCTTTAGAACCGTAGTTCATCACGGCCTGACGACCGAAATAGTAGTTGCTGGTGCCGCCAGTGGTGGTGAGTACGGTATAACGGAAATCGTCCATATTCTCGTTACCGTTCTTACCCCAACTTGCACGGAGTTTCAGGTTCGACAGCCAGTCGCGTGTGTCCTTCATGAATTCTTCGTTCATGATGTTCCATCCAACAGAGAATGAGGGGAACACACCGTATTTATTATTCGAACCGAAACGGCTTGAACCGTCACGACGGATGGTTGCCTGCACCATGTACTTCTCATCGTAGTTGTAACTCAGACGTGCGAAGAGCGATGCCAAACGGTGCTCAACGTACGGACCTGCCCAACCGCCTACGAGACTCTTCACACCAGTGATATGACCGTCGGCATCGGTTGTTGTCTCGATACTGCCGCCGGTGGTGTAGTCAACGTACGGCTTGTTGATGTTAATCAGGTTCCAGTGCGAGGCACCCAGATAGTCACCTTTATACTTCAGTGCGCTCTGACCCAGCACCACGCCGATAGAGTGCTTGCCGAACTCCTTGTCGTAGGTCAGGGTGTTCTCAATCTGCCACTGTGTGCTGTTGGCCTTCTCCGACTGTGCCTGGGTATGGTCGGAGTTGTTGTTACCAGAGAAATAGAACTTCTCGGTGGTAGCCGACTCGCTGCCCCAGAAACTCTGCTCTGCACTCCAGGTGAAGTGGTACTTCAGGTTGTCCCACAACTGCAGGTCGATAGAGAACTTAGGCATGAACTTATGGCTCCAGCCTCTGCCCGGACGCTGCTGCATCATAGCGATGGGGTTGTTCTGCTCCTGATAACTGCCTACAAAGCCAGGGATGGTGTAAGGATCACCGTTGGCATCGCGATACAGATCGTATGCGCTGTAGCGGTCAATCATTTCCTGAGCCACAGTACCCTTCAATGTCACGGGCAGTGTGGGAGCCAGATAGAGGGCCGAACCCAGCGGCGAACCCCATGTGGAGTTGGCATCGATACCAGTGCTGTGTGTGCGCATATAAGAAAGGTTGGCACTGATGTCGAGTTTGTTCAGGAAACTGCGATCTTTCGAGTCGTCGAACACATTGAACTGGTTGTTCGAGCGGATGGTCAGGCGATCGTAGTTCGACTTACCGTAGTTACCACCCACGATACCGTCCTGTGTGTAGTAGCCCAATGACAGATAGTAGTTCACTCTTTCTGAGGCACCACTCACTGATATGTCATGCTGAACTACAGGGGCATTGTCATTGAACAAAAGATCCTGCCAGTCGGTACCGAAACCATTGATCTTCTGACCGTTGGCATCTGTCAGGTTGTATGGGTCAGCATACAGCGGAGTCTGTCCACCGTTCACGTATTTCTCGTTCTGCAGGATGGCATAGTCGGTAGCCCCGGTGACATCACGCTTCTTCCAGGCACTCTGCCATCCATAACTGAAGTTATAGTTGATCTGTGCCTTACCCATCTTACCTTTCTTGGTAGTAACCAGAATCACACCGTTGGCAGCACGAGCACCGTAGATGGCACCCGATGCAGCATCCTTCAACACCTCGATACTCTCGATATCGTTGGGGTTCACACTCTCCAGTCCGTACTGGTCGGCGGGCATGCCGTCGATGATGTACAGGGGGTTGGTGTTGTTGATGGTACCAGTACCACGCACACGGATCATCGACTGCGATCCGGGCTGTCCGGATGCCGATGTGACGTTCACGCCTGCTGCCAGTCCTTTCAGGGCATCGTCTGCACGCAGACGGGTCTTACCCTCAAGATCTTCTGAAGAGACTTTCGCGATGGAGGCCGTCACGACGCTTTTCTTCTGCACACCATAGCCGATGACGACCACGTCCTGCAGTGTCTGGGCGTCTTCTTTCATGACGATAGTCATGTTGTTGCTGGCCTTCACCTCCTGGGTGAGATAGCCAATATAACTAATAATAATAGGTGTACCCTCGCTCACCTTGACGGTGAAATGACCATCGAAGTCGGTGATGGTGCCGTTCTGAGGATTACCCTTCTCGACGACGGAAGCACCGATGACGGGCTCCCCGAGATCGTCTGTCACAGTACCCAAGATGCCTTGGGCTCGCGTTACCATTGACACCATCAGTGCCAACAACAACCATAGATACCTGCTTTTTTTCATACTTTGTGTGTTAATTGTAATTTATTAAGTTTGATAATTGTCGGTTTTCTTTTCGACGGTACAAAATTATTAAAAAAAGGAACATGTCTTTTGACGGAAGACGGAAAAAGTGGACGCTTTTGGGGCGTTAAAAGTTGTATCTGCTTGATAATTATGTGTTTGTGTTTTAGGCTTTTCTCAAAAAGAGTGGATGAGATATAGAGGTGTAGTTTTTACATTTATCGTCTTTTTACAGGGTTTTTACCTTGTTTTCGAATTGTTCGCGGTTGCCTAAGGCACCGTTTTTGATACGGGCACGGTAGTTGTAGATGGTGTTCACGGAATAGTGCAGGAACTCGGCAATCTTCGACGAGTCCTCGAAGCCCAGTCGGATGAGGGCGAAGATGCGGATGTCGGTTGTCAGTCGATTCTCCTCTTTGGGATGGATACGCAGTTCCGGCTGGAGCAACCCATTAAAATCATCGATGAAATTGGGGAAGAGATGCAGGAAGACAGTGTCGAAGTTCTCATAGAGTTCTTCGAGTTCCTTCTCTTTCAGTTCCGTTGATTTCGATATCTGGAAGAGTTCATCGAGTTCCTTGTTCTTCATCTTCTTGTTCACCATCTTACGGTAGTTGTCGAGTTTGTCGATATACTGGGCACAAAGACTCATAAAACGACCGATATACTCCTCCTTCACACGGTTACTCTCGGAGAGTTGGGCGTTGAGGGTTGAGAGTTGGGCGTTGAGGACGGACAGTTCGTCTTTCTGAGTGGACAATTGAGAATTGACCGTCGACAGTTGGGAATTGGCGGCTGAAAGTGCTTTCCGTGCCGTATCCAACTGCTGGTTGCGGCGGTGGACAAGGAAGAGAACCACGAGCAACAGCAAGGCGAGGATACTGATGGCGGCCAGGGTCATCCACAACTGGTGGGTGGTGCGCTCACTCTGGGCCTTGTAGTTCTTGGCGATATGTGTCAACAACGGAGCGATCTGCCAGTTGCGCTGGCGGGAGCCGTAGCGGTTGGCGCAGTCGCTGGTATAACTGATATAGTGAGAGGCCCGGTCGAGGTCGCCTCGTAGCATCAGTTCGTTGGCCAGTTCCCACATCGACCCTTGGTCCATGGCGGCATTGCGGATGTCAGCCAGGACCGATTCTGTCAGCCAGAACATCATTTGTGCCGAGTCGCCCAGCAGTTTGTATTCGATATAACGGTAGAGGGCCGTCAGGGCGTAGGGATGGCTGCCTGCCTCCACGGTTTTGAGCCATTCGTCGTTGATGGCCATCGATGTCTTGAGGTCGCCTTCGCCCTGGGCGCGCTGTTCGCGTTTCAACAGACAGGTCTCGTAGGTGGGCGGCAGTTCCTGATACATCAGCCGCTCATAGTAGTAGGCCTTGTCGAGGTAACTCTTCTGCATATCGTCAAGACGGGTGTAGTAACTCAGTTCACTATAGACATTATTATAGGCCTCGTAGTAGGTGCCTAAGGCATACTGTTCAATGGGGTCGGGCAGACGGATGGAGTCGAGGATGTTCAGGGCTTCGTCGTACATACCGATATTCGTGCAGCGGATAGCCAACTGCGATTTGCAGCGCACCGAGGCTGACAGGTCGCCCAACTGTTCGGCCAGCGTGATACACTGGCGGATAAACCAGATGGCGGAGTCGCTGACTAAGGGCCGGTAGAGTTCGTATAGTTTGTACCCCTCCTCATATTTCTGCCTGCCGGTGGCATGCTCGAAGGCATGGCGTGCAGACGCTATCTTGGCCTCACGCTGGGCCACGTAACGGGGTGACTCGGCGATGGCCTGGTCTATCGCCTTGTAGCGTGACTCAATGTCGGGCGTCTGTGCCCAAAGGGCCGCCGACAGAAACAGCAAGGTGGTAGTCAATAAGTATCGCATAGACATTGATAACTAGGCAATGATAACGTTTGCACACTGCAAAGATACGTTTTTTTTTGGAAATAACAATCTTTTTTCTTTTTTTTTCTTATTTTTGCAGCGATAATTTGTAAACAACTAAGAATGAAGAGTTTGATATTGGCAGGATTTTTGTCTCTGCTGTTGCCCAGGACAGTGGTAGCGCAGACGTTTCAGGAAGTGGGTTATTCACCCGAGATGACCGTGTTTTCACTTTTTGCACCCAATGACGCCAAACGGGTGACAGTTCGTCTTTATCGTGACGGACAGGGAGGAAAGGCCTACAAGACCGTCAAGATGACACGTACTGCCCACGAACAGTGGACAGCCACGGTGAAGGGCGACCTGATGGGACAGTTCTATACTTTCGACATTGGTAAGGGCGAGTGTCCGGGTGTCTTCGCCAAGGCTGTCGGCGTGAACGGTAAGCGTGGTGCCATCATTGATATGGCTGAGACGAACCCGACGGGTTGGGAGCGTGACCAGCGGCCCGTGATGAAGTCGCCTGCCGACCTGGTGGTCTACGAGATGCACCACCGGGACTTTTCCATCGCCCGTCCTGATGCAAGGTATCCGGGAAAATTCCTGGCTCTCACAGAACCCTGGGCCATCGATCACCTGAAGTCGTTAGGTGTGAATGCCATCCATGTCCTGCCCAGTTATGACTATGGCTCTGTGGATGAGACACGCCTCAGCGACAACAAGTATAACTGGGGCTACGACCCGGTGAACTATAATGTGCCCGAGGGTGGCTACTCCACCGATCCTTATCGGCCTGAGGTGCGCATCCGTGAGTTCAAGCAGATGGTGCAGGCACTCCACAAGGCGGGTATCCGTGTCATCCTCGATGTGGTGTACAACCATACCTATGACATTGAACACTCCAACTTCCAGCGTACCTATCCCGATTATTATTATAGGGTGGGGAGCAACGGCTCTGGCTGTGGCAATGAGACCGCCAGCGAAAAACCGATGATGCGCCAGTTCATGATAGAGTCAGTCAAATACTGGATCAACGAATACCATATCGACGGTTTGCGCTTCGACCTGATGGGTTGTCACGACATTGAGACAATGAACCTGATCCGTCAGGCGGTGGATGAGATAGACCCCTCTGTCTTCATCTATGGCGAGGGATGGAGCGCAGGCTCATGTGCCTATCCACAGGAGAAACTCGGCATGAAAGCGAACATCCCGCAGATGCCGCGTATCGCTGCTTTCAGCGATGAGATCCGCGATGCCCTGCGCGGCCCCTTCGACGACGATACGAAATGTGGCTGGCTGGGGACGGGCATCCGGATTTTCAAGTCATCAGACATAATGGGTTTCAAGGAGAGTCTGAAGTTCGGTATTGCCGGTGCCATCGCCCACCCGCAGGTGGATATGACGAAGGTGAACTACTCCAAGGCTCCCTGGGCCATCGAACCCACCCAGATGATGTCCTACGTCTCTTGTCACGATGACATGTGTCTCGTAGACCGTCTCAAGGCCTCAATTCCTGGCATCAGCGAGGCTGAACTCATCCGCCTCGACCTGTTGGCGCAGACGGCTGTGTTTACTTCGCAGGGTGTGCCTTTCATGCTCAGTGGCGAGGAACTGCTCCGCACGAAACAGGGTGTTCATAACTCCTTTGAGTCGCCTGACAGCATTAACCACCTCGACTGGTCGAACAAACATAGATATCCGCAGGTCTTTGATTACTACAAGAACCTGATTGCACTCCGTCAGCACCATCCAGCCTTCCGCCTTGGCAATGCCGACCTGGTCAGGAAGCATCTGGAGTTCTTGGATGCTCCGGAAAAAACCGTGGCTTTCCGCCTGAAGAACTACGCAGGTCGTGACGACTGGCGCAACATCATCGTTATCCTCAATGCGGGCAAGGCTGATACGGAGGTTGCCATTCCCGAAGGCAACTACACCATCGTTTGTTGTGACGGGGTCATCAATGAAAACGGCCTTGGCGCCCTGAAGGGTTCCAAGGCTATCGTCAATGCGCAGTCGGCATTGATTTTGCACGACTAACTATGCAACCGTATAATGAATAGCGATATGAGAACATTATTATTTGTAGCAGCCATGCTGATGGCAGACATGATGACAATGAGTGCGGCAAAGAAACAAGTGATTGACCGGATAGAACCCACCGACTGGTACGTGGGACTGAAGAATCCCTCGGTGCAGTTGATGGTCTATGGTCCGGGCATCCGTGATGTGGCCGACGT
>JAFWTK010000017.1 GCA_017518935.1 Prevotella sp. | reverse complement strand
GAGGGCGACCGCTTCATGCTCACCGTGCGTATTGCTACGCCGCCCTTCAAGGACGGTAAGATGATGGACGTGAACCCCGGTATCGCATCCTCCTACATTTTCTCGCTCAAGCCTGGCGACAAGGTAGTTATGAGCGGTCCCTATGGCGACTTCCACCCGCACTTCGACTCGAAGAAGGAGATGATCTGGGTTGGTGGTGGTGCCGGTATGGCTCCGCTGCGCGCACAGATTATGCACATGACGAAGACGTTGCACACCACCGATCGTGAGATGCACTATTTCTATGGTGCCCGTGCCCTCAACGAGGTGTTCTATCTCGACGACTTCCTGGGCTTGGAGAAGGAGTATCCCAACTTCCACTTCCACCTGGCCCTCGACCGTCCCGACCCCGCCGCCGATGCTGCTGGCGTGAAATACACCCCGGGCTTTGTCCATCAGGTCATGTTAAACACCTATCTGAAGGACCACGAGGCTCCAGAGGATGTGGAGTACTACATGTGCGGCCCTGGCCCGATGTCGGCAGCCGTCGTGTCGATGCTCGATTCCCTCGGTGTCGATCCCGAATCCATCATGTACGATAACTTCGGAGGATGACGCTCATCATCGTTTTGATGCTGCTATTGGGCTACCTGCTCATTGCCACCGGTCATCTGACCGGTGTCAATAAGGCAGCCATTGCCATGTTCATCGGTACCATCGGTTGGGTGGTCTACATCTGCTGGGGTACCGACTTTGTCATGGCGCAGCATCCTCACGAGTACGCAGAATTCTTGGCTGGTGAGGAACCGTCGAGCGATGCCGTCAAGTACTATATCTACAATGGGATTTTCCTGAACTATGTGGGTCGTGCTGCCAGTATCGTGATGTTCCTGCTGGCCACTATGTCCATTATCGAGATCCTGAACAACAACGGCTGCTTCGACTTCATCCAGTCTTGGATTAAGACCCGTAACCCGAAGCGCCTGTTGTGGACGATCACCTTCGCCACTTTCTTCATTTCCGCCAACCTTGACAACCTCACAACAGCCACGATGATGCTCGTCATCATGCGTGGCATCGTGCAGAACCGTCGGCAGCGGATGCTTATCGGCAGTGCCATCGTCATTGCCGCCAACTGTGGCGGATGCTTTACCGTCATCGGTGATCCGGCAGGTCTGTTGCTTTGGGGCAATGGTGTCGTCACGGCAACCAGTTTCTCGAAGACACTGGCTCTACCTGCTATCTTGGCGTGGGTCATCCCCACCATCCTCATCAACAGGCAACTGCCTGACCGGCTCGACACCCAGTGGTCGCCCATGCCGTATCGTGGCGATGATACCAACCTGAATCAGTGGCAGCGCATCGTGATGCTCTTCGTGGGCATTGGCGGTCTCTGGTTCATCCCCACCTTCCACAACATCACGAAACTATCACCTTTCCTCGGTGCACTTTGTGTGCTGAGTGTGCTCTGGGTGGTGAATGAGGCGTTCAACCGCAAACTGATGAATGCCGACCAGATGATGGAGAAGCGGATGCCACAGGCACTGAAGTACGGTTCTATCCAGCAGATGCTCTTCGTGATGGGTATCATGCTCGGTATGGGTGTGGTCACAGAGACGGGCGTCTTCGGTGATGTGGCGGCATGGATCGACGAGAACATCCATAACATCTGGATTGTCGGTATCTTCTCCGGACTGATGAGTAGTATCGTCGATACCTTCACCATTGCCATCAGCAACATCTCGCTCTATCCCATCGTAGAGTCACAGCAACTCGGCATCTGGTACGATGCTGATTATATGGCCAACTTCGTGGAGAACGGTGCCTACTGGAAGGTGGTTGCCTACGCAACGGCGGCTGGTGGCTGTCTGTTGTCAGTCGGTTCCGTCAGTGGTATTGCCCTGATGAAGATGGAGCATGTGCACCTGGGTTGGTACCTGAAGAATGTGTCGCCGAAGGTGCTCATCGGCTGGCTCGTGGGTATGGCCGTCTTATGGGCAGAAATCTATTACATACTATAAAACTTAAATTCTATGGCTAAAATCAAGACAATAGGCATATTGACGTCGGGTGGCGATGCCCCTGGCATGAATGCTGCCATCCGTGCCGTCACCCGTGCCGGCATCTACAACTGTTTCAACATCAAAGGCATCTATCGTGGCTACGACGGACTCATCAAGGGTGAAGTCAAGCAGTTCTCGACTGAGGATGTCAGTGGTATCATCACCCGTGGCGGTACGATCTTGAAGACTGCCCGCAGCAAGGAGTTCATGACACCCGAGGGCCGGCAGAAGGCCTACGAGACCTGTAAGAAGGAGGGCATCGATGCACTGGTGGTCATCGGTGGCAATGGCTCACTGACGGGTGCCCGTGACTTCGGCATGGAGTTTGACTTCCCCTGTATCGGTCTGCCCGGTACCATCGACAACGACCTCTACGGCACCGATGCTACCATCGGCTACGACACGACGATGAATACCATTATGGAATGTGTCGACCGCATCCGCGACACCGCCAACTCTCACGAGCGCATCTTCTTCATCGAGGTGATGGGTCGTGATGCCGGTTTTCTGGCACAGAACTGCGCTATCGCCTGTGGTGCTGAGGCTGCCATCGTCCCCGAGGAAGCCACCGATGTAGACCAACTCGCTGCCTTCATGGGCCGCGGTATCCGCAAGTCGAAGAAGTCGTGTATCGTCATTGTCTCGGAGAGTCCCAAGTGTGGCGCCCTTTACTATGCTGACCGTGTGAAGCAGGAGTTCCCCGAATTCGATGTGCGTGTGTCCATCCTGGGCCACTTGCAGCGTGGTGGCAGTCCCTCAGCCCGTGACCGCATCCTCGCCAGTTGTACGGGTGTCGGTGCCGTCGAGGCCATCATGCAGGGTCAGCGTAATGTCATGGTGGGTGTTCGCAACAACGATGTGGTCTATGTGCCCTTCTCGGAGTGCATCCGCACTGACAAGCGCTTCGACAAACGCCTGATTACTGTGCTTGATGAACTAAGTATTTAGGAATGTCCCAAATCAAAAAGATCGTCCTGACTGGCGGTCCCTGTGCCGGAAAGACCACAGCCTTGGTGAAGATCACCAATTACTTCTCCGGCTTTGGATATAAGGTGTTCAATGTGCCAGAGGTGCCTACCATTTTCAGCACCGCAGGCTGGAACTACCTCACCCCCAACCGCAACCTCTACTATCAGGGTGAACGGGCCATCCTCGAGACACAACTGGCCCTCGAAGATCAGTTCATGCGGTTGGCAGAGGTCTGTACCCATCCCGTGCTCATCGTCTGCGATCGTGGCACATTGGATATATCTGCTTATATCAAACCCGAGGAGTGGCAAGAAATCACGGCGATGTGTGGTACCAACTCCAACGAACTGTTGGAGCGCTACGATGCCGTGCTGCACTTAGTGAGTGCCGCCGACGGTGCCGAGCCGTTCTATACTACCGCCACCAATGCTACCCGCTACGAACAGGCCAACGAAGAAGGACTGCGCCTAGCCCGTGAACTCGACAAGAAGGTCATCAAGGCGTGGACGGGTCATCCCCATCTGCGGGTCATCAACAACCATATCGACTTTGAGGCCAAACTCAACCGTGTGTTAAAGGAAATCTCAACGGTGGTGGGTCTGCCGCAGCCAGTTCGCGATGAGCGCAGTTTCCGCGTGGAGATTATCGGTGAGGTGCCTGAATGCTCAGAGAGCGAGATTACCCAGACCTATCTGATGACGGAGCCTGGCTGTGAGGTGCGCCTGCGTCGCAGGGTGTTCAGCGGCGGCAAGGTGGTTAACTTGCACCGTTCCCGGAAGCGCGTCTCTGACACGGAGATCATCGAGACTGAGCGTCAGGTGGACAATAATCTCTACGAACAGATGTTGCATCAGGCCGATCCCTATCGCGCCACCATCAAGAAGAAACGTCATAGTTTTATCTGGAAGGGCCGTTTCTTTCAGATTGATACCTTCCGAGCCCCGATTGATGATCTGGTGATCATGGAGACGAAGGGCATCGGCGAACAGGATGATATCGACCTCCCGCCGTTTGTCAAGGTGTTGGAAGATGTCACCGGCAACAGCAAATACCAGAACTACAACATTGCCCTGATGCGACGGTAATCTTTCAGGCTTGTTTTGCCAGAGCGTCAATTTCGTTAAATGAAGTGCTTAGGGCACGCGTCACTGCGTACCCTAAGTAACTTTTTGAGTATTTTTTTGCAAAAAAGTTTTTTTGTTCCGAAAATAATCTGTATCTTTGCAATCGACTTGTTTCCTAACTTGATTTCTAAAAACAATTACTTAATTTAAATACTAACAGCGTATGTCACAAATTACAGGACACATTTCGCAGATTATTGGCCCGGTTATCGATGTTTACTTCAACACTGAGGGGCTGGATGCGGAAAAAGTGTTGCCGAAGATTCACGATGCCTTGAAGATTGACCGTGGTGACGGGCGCGACCTGGTTGTCGAGGTGCAACAGCACATCGGCGAGGATACGGTGCGCTGCGTGGCTATGGACAATACTGACGGACTGCACCGTGGACTGGAGGCGATCCCGATGGGCACACCAATCGTGATGCCTGCCGGCGATCAGATTAAAGGTCGAATGCTGAACGTGATTGGACAGCCTATCGACGGTATGAAACAACTCGACATGGCGGGAGCCTATCCTATTCACCGTGAAGCGCCCTCGTTTGAGGAACTCTCCACGAAGAAGGAGATCCTGGCGACGGGTATCAAGGTGATCGACTTGCTGGAGCCCTATATGAAGGGCGGTAAGATCGGACTTTTCGGCGGTGCCGGTGTGGGTAAGACGGTGCTCATCATGGAGTTGATTAACAACATCGCCAAGGGGCACAACGGATTCTCCGTGTTCGCGGGCGTGGGAGAGCGCACCCGTGAGGGTAACGACCTCATCCGAGAGATGATTGAGTCGGGCGTGATCCGCTACGGTGAGAAGTTCCGTGAGGCGATGGATCAGGGTAAGTGGGACTTGAGTCTCATAGATCCTGAGGAACTCAAGAAGAGTCAGGCCACCCTGGTGTATGGTCAGATGAACGAGCCTCCCGGTGCACGTGCCTCTGTGGCTCTCTCCGGACTGACGGTGGCTGAGGGCTTCCGCGACGGTGGCGGTAAAGACGGCGGTGCTGCCGATATCCTGTTCTTCATCGACAACATCTTCCGTTTCACTCAGGCTGGTTCTGAGGTGTCGGCTCTGTTGGGCCGTATGCCTTCAGCCGTAGGTTATCAGCCGACGCTGGCTTCGGAGATGGGTACGATGCAGGAGCGTATCACCTCGACGAAGAAGGGCTCTATCACCTCTGTACAGGCTGTGTATGTGCCTGCCGATGACTTGACCGACCCTGCACCTGCCACGACATTCACACACCTCGATGCTACCACCGTGCTGGATCGTAAGATTGCCGAACTCGGTATCTATCCTGCCGTGGATCCGCTGGGTTCTACCTCACGTATCCTCGATCCGCTGATTGTGGGTAAGGCGCACTACGACTGTGCCCAGCGTGTAAAGGAGATATTGCAGCGCTACAAGGAACTTCAGGACATCATCGCCATCCTCGGTATGGACGAACTCTCCGACGAGGATAAACTGACGGTGAACCGTGCCCGTCGTGTGCAGCGTTTCCTCTCGCAGCCGTTCTCCGTGGCTTCACAGTTCACGGGTCTGCCAGGTGTCATGGTGCCTATTGAGGAGACCATCAAGGGCTTCAATGCTATTCTCGACGGCGAGGTGGACGACCTGCCCGAACAGGCCTTCCTCAACGTGGGTACCATCGAAGATGCGAAGGAGAAAGCCAAGAAACTGCTCGAAGCCGCAAAAGCATAAATCGTTAATTGTCAAATTGTAAATTACAATTATGTTGCAGTTGAGAATAGTTTCCCCTGAGAAGGTTGAGTACGACGGAGCCGTTGAGAGTGTCTTAGTGCCTGGCGTGATGGGACAGTTTGAGATACTCACCAACCACGCACCGATTATCTCGTTGCTGGGAGAGGGTGAGGTGATCTATGCCGCTTCCGACGGCAAGCATTCTATCGTGGTTGCCGGAGGCTTCGTGGAGGTACAGAAGAATAAGGTTAGTCTTTGTGTAGAACTCCATCCGCATGACTAAGAACGTAGTAAACACCTACCTGAGGCAGAGCATCTGTCTGATAGTAGGGCTGACCCTGCTGGCACTGCTCTATGTCAACCTGAAAGGCGACATGGGGCTGATGACGATGCCCATCTTTATCTCAGCGGTGTTTCAACTGGTGGCCTGTATCGCCTACGGACTGGTATGGAAGTGGGTGTCAACGTCATCGCCAGCCAGTCTGCCGACACTCTACATGGCAGCATCGGCATTCCGGATGTTTGTCGGTATTGTCATCGTCTTGGCATACTGTTTTATGGCGGACGATCAGGCCTCCATCAAGTTCTTCGTCGTCACCTTCCTGATTTACTATTTCGTGATTCTCATCTACGATACTTGGTATTTCGTCAAGATAGAGAAGATATTCAAACAAAACGTATAAACTAAAGAAAATGAGATATTTGCTTTTATGCCTCACCTTCCTTTTCGCTGCCGGCACACCATTGTCGGCCAGTGAGAGTGAGGGGATAGACGTGAAGGAGATAGTGCTCGGACACCTCGCTGACGCCTATGAGTGGCACATCACCACCATCGGCGGCAAGCATATCAGCATTCCTCTGCCTGTGATTGTCAGGAGCGAAGCCACCGGTGAGTGGCACGTCTTCTGCAGTTCACGCATCGAGGAGGCGATGGAAGAGGGAAAGGACTATATGGGCTTCTACTTCAACGAGGAGAAGAACGGCAAGATCTATGAACGGCTTTCCGACGGCACGAGTGTGCGTCCGTGGGATATCAGCATCACTAAGAGTGTGTTGCAGATATGGATTGTCGTCATCATCATGCTGTGCATCTTCCTCGGCTGTGCCCGTTGGTACAAGAAACACGACCCCACCAAGGATGTGCCGAAGGGATTCGTAGGCATGGTGGAGATGCTGGTGATGTCGATTAACGACGACCTCATCAAGGACTCCATCGGCGAGAAGCATTACCGTCCCTACGCACCTTACTTGTTGACAGCCTTCTTCTTCATCCTCATCACCAATATGCTGGGTCTGTTGCCCATCTTCCCTGGTGGTGCCAACGTGACGGGCAACATCAACATCACGTTCTTCCTGGCACTCTGTACGATGCTGGCCATCAACCTCTTTGGCAACAAGGAGTACTGGAAGGAGATCTTCTGGCCCGATGTGCCTGCATTCCTAAAGGCCTATCCAGTGGCTATCATGCCGATCATCGAGTTGTTTGGTATCATCACCAAACCCTTCGCCCTGATGGTCCGTCTCTTTGCCAACATGATGGCTGGTCACGCCATTATCCTGTCGTTCACCGCTATCATCTTCATCGGATGGTCTTTGAATGCATTTCTTGGCTCTGGCCTGACACTGCTCAGTTTCGTGATGATGCTCTTCATGAACTGTCTGGAGTTTCTTGTGGCCTTCATCCAGGCCTACGTCTTCACCATGCTCAGTGCCGTCTTTATCGGACTGGCACACCCCGAACACGAGGGACACTAAAGAATTAAGAATTTAGAATTAAGAATTTAGAGATACATTAAATATTAACAACTAAAAAATTTAAAGTTATGATTACATCATTGTTATTACAGGCAGCAGCCGCTGCTGGTCTTGCTAAGTTTGGTGCCGGTCTCGGCGCAGGTATTGCAGCAATTGGAGCCGGTCTGGGTATCGGTCGTATCGGTGGTAACGCCATGGACGCCATTGCCCGTCAGCCCGAGGCAGCAGGCACCATCCGTACCAACATGATCCTGACAGCCGCATTTGTAGAGGGTGTTGCCCTCTTCGCTGTCGTTGTGTGCGCACTCTGCGTATTCCTTTAATCCTCAAAATCATCTTTGCAAATGGAGTCATTGAACTTACCTGCCATCTTGACGCCCGACTTCGGATTATTTTTCTGGATGTTGATTGCGTTCTTGGTGGTCTTTGTCCTTCTCGCCAAGTTCGGCTTCCCCGTCATCACAGGTATGGTGGAGGAACGCAAGAACTTTATCGACGAGAGTCTCCGTAAGGCTCACGAGGCCCAGGAGCGTCTGGCGAATATCGAGAAGGAAGGTGAATCCATCTTGCAGGAGGCTCGCGAGAAGCAGGCTCAGATACTGAAAGAGGCTGCCGAGACGCGCGACGCCATTGTGGAACAGGCACAGACGAAGGCGAGGGCAGAGGGTGCCCGACTCTTGGATGATGCGAAGATCGCCATCGAACAGGAGAAGAAAGCCGCCATTGCCGATATCCGTGCACAAGTAGCCACGCTGAGTGTCGAGATCGCCGAGAAGGTTCTCAGACAGAACCTGAAGGACGAGAAGTCGCAGATGGATCTGATAGACCGTATGCTGGATGATGTCTCTGCTAATAATTAATAAGGTATAACGTATGGATATAGGAGTCATATCGGTAAGATACGCCCGTGCGCTCTTGAAGAGTGCCACTGACGTGAAAATCGAAGATGCCGTCTACACCGAGATGCAGCAACTCGCCAAGAGTTACGTCGAGGTGCCGCAACTGCGGTTTACGATAGACAATCCGATGCTCTCGAAGGATAAGAAGGAAGCCCTGCTGCTGACCGCAGCCGGCCAGAAACCTTCCGACCTGACAAAGGCCTTCATTCAACTTGTGTTGAAGGAGGATCGTGAGAGCGTGTTGCAGTTCATCGCCAATTCG
>JAFWTK010000157.1 GCA_017518935.1 Prevotella sp. | reverse complement strand
ACCATCGTAAAGGCAATGGCCAAGGCTGTTCCCACGATATATATCCCGGAGAATAGCCGTTCCTCTCGCATCATGGCGAGAGCCTGTCTGAAATATCTCATATCATTCATCTCTTAGTGCATTGGTAATCTTAGACCCGATAATTTTCACTGCGGGGATGGCGGTGCCGATGAGGACAGTACACAGTATAATAATGTATACGACGGCGGAGACCACAAGGAAGTGGGTGCCGAAGTCGTCGAACCAGTAGTGGACGGCGGGATTACTGCCCTCGAAACCTTTGAAGAGACCATGGGCAGCGGCGAACTGGAAATAGACGATGCAGCCGAGGACGACACTGATCGTTGTCAACAGCCATGCCTCGCGAATGAAGCCCCAGAAGACGCTCCACTTCGTTGCGCCGAAGGCCCTACGCACACCGGCCTCCTCGCGGCGCTGGCGGGTGTACATCAACAACGTGCCAAAGACACCAAAGGCGAGGTTGATAGCAAAGAAGGCGGCAATGAGCAGGTTGCGGTGCGTCATGCGGCTGGTGCCGTAACGGTCGGTATACGCTTTCGACCCCTCGCGAACTGTCTGCATCTGGCTGACATAGCAGTGCTCCGTCATCAGGTCGTGCTGCACCTCATGCTGGTGCTCCTCCATGAAGCGCTGGGCATCAACACCCTCGCGCAGTCGGGCAATGATGGGAACATTGATGCCCGGTGCACCTTGGCAAACGAACAAGATGGTATAGTCGCGGTCGTAAACCCCATAGCGCACATCCTCCACCACGGCGCGGATGGGCAGGTCTTTAACCATCCACTCATAGTCCATCTTGTCTGGGTTATAGCCATAGTAATGCGCCTTTACTGTGCGCCCTGCCACATCGGTAGTACCATAGAGCGCCATGGCGGTGGAGCGTGTGAGAATGACGGTCTGCTCAAACACAGCGTCGCGGGTCAGTTCGGCGGTAGGCACCTCGGGTGTCAGCGACTGGATGCCGAAGACCTCGAACATCTTGTCGTCCCGTCCGAATCCGTAATTTGTGACTCTAAGGGTGTCGTTGTCGCGGATAAGATGATAGGCCATGCTTGTTATGCCAGAACCAATGGGGTTGTTGAAGGCGCAGTAGGCCATCTCCACACCGTCCATCTCCTGCACCTTATGCAGCAGACTTTCCTCCTCGAGTCCGATGGGTATTTGGGTGGTAAATAACTGCTGCGTGGGGAGGGTGCTGGCCACCTCCAAGCGCACCAGACGGTCGGGGTCATAGCCTAACGGCAGGTTTGTGACATAGGACGTGACGATGACGGGATCAAAGGCCCACCAGCAGGCGAAGGTGACGAGCACGAGTTCGAGGGAGAGCCAGATGGACGTCTTGCGTCCGAATATTTCTTTTAGTTGTTTCATTTCTTAATCATCATAGATTCAACAATCGGTTTACGGAGGCTGAGCCATGCGGGGAGCGTTGCCGCCAGCACGTTAAGCACACAACACACGAGCAGGGCGATGGCGAAGACGGCGGGGCCGAAGAACATCTCGCCCTTCAGCAGTGGCACTGTATCGTAGAGGTTGTCACTTTCGGAGAAGACGTAAAAGACCCAGTCGCGCCAGCCATACAGTGCCGTCCACGCGAGGCAGAGTCCCACGATGCCGCCGATAATCGTCAGCACGAGATTTTCCATAATGACCTCGCTGAGCAGCGTCCTCCGCTTCGCGCCGAAAGCCTTGCGGATAGCCATCTCCGGCAGCCGGCGTTCCATACGGCTGGCCACCATCCCGCTGAGGTTCAGAGCGGGCACTAAGAGGAGCATAAGGATAGCGGGGACGACGTACCAGAAGAGGCTTACGTCAAAGGCATTGAAGATGTAGCCGATGTCATGCCATACTTGCTCGTAGTGCGACTGCAGACGGTCGGTTATGGTAACAGGGGCGTCTTTATGCAGGGCGTTGTAGCGTGCCTCTATGTCTTTCAGTTCTTGCAGGAAGGCATCGCGCTTGTCGGCGGGCACGCTGAAGGCGAGGCGTATGGGCATTTCTATACCATGAACGCCCCGGTCTCTCAGCGGATCCTCAATGGTGAATGGCATCCAAATGTCGGCCACGCATTTCTCCGTCAGTGCGCTGGGTGTCTCCACCACGCCACAGATGCGGTAGATGTGGTAGTCGAGGGTCAGCGTCCGTCCTACGCCCTTCTGTCCGTGCCCGAAGAGATGGTCGCGCAAATTCTCCGTGATGACCACATTGTTTCGCCCATTGTCGAAGTCGTCCTGTGTGAAGGGCCCTCCCTCGATGAAGTGAAACTGGTAGAGATGGAAGAACCCCGTGTCCGTCAGTTTCCCCTTCACGGAATACTTATGCACGCTGTCGGCCAGCGTGATGCCGAACAGGGTGTTCGACCACATCTCCATCTCTGCGGCCATGTACTCCGGCGTCTGCATCTTCTGGAACAGGTCGCGGTACGTCTCATTATGGATGTTCTCAATGTTGTCTTCGTTGTTCAGCAGCGTCATGTCGTCCAGATAGTACGTCGTACTGCGGTGTACCTCCGGCGCAATGTCGGCCACTTTCACGTAATACACTTCGGCAATGAGCATCACGAAGGCCACGGCTAGTGCCGTACCAGCGATATACATTGCTGAGTAGAGTTTTTCCTCGCGCATCATGGCGAGGGCTTGTTTCAAATATCTCATATCATTTACGATAATTATCTGTCAATATACAATACAACATCCGTGCCAAACCCGTAACTCATTGATAATCAATAATGGCATAAAATAAAGTGT
>JAFWTK010000156.1 GCA_017518935.1 Prevotella sp. | reverse complement strand
TGCCTGTCGTAGTGCTTCTACGGCAGGATTTTTTTGACTCATCTCCTCGAATTGCTCGCGACGGGTGAGTATCTTCTTGTTATCAGGCTTGTCGCTGACAAGGATATTCAGCGAAATTTCATTATTGTGGAGATAGATTTTGAGTGTTTTTAGGATGTTCTTGAAAATGTCTTGCATCTCCTTCCTTACCAATTCATTATCGACGGCTACCTCTATCTGCGGCAGTTCCGTGATGACAGGATTCATATTTTTCATACGGGCTGCGATGCCGCTGTACTGCTGGGGCATGCGGTTGCACATGGAGAGCCATTGCAGTTCGAGGTCTTCTTGGGTGAAGGCCTGGTTCTCTGCGGCCTGCTGGTCTTTGCCGTCAATGCTGCCAGGGATGATATTCATTTTCGAGGATTTACCACGGAGATTGCTCCATGAGAAACCGATGTTGCCGAGTTTGGGGGCTGGCTTGCTAGGAGCGCCAAGAGTACTAGGATTGGAGGCTGACCTGGGATTCCTGGGATCACTAGGATTGCCTGGTTCTTCTTGGGCTAGGGTTGATGCAGCAGGCTCAGCCACGGCTACCTGTGGGGCCGCGGTCTTGGGCTGAGACTGCTGTATCAGGGTCTTAAACAGGGATTTTAATCTCTTGGGGCGACGCCCCGCGCTGACTCCATCATCTGGCTGCGTGATCTGAGCAATCTCGATGAGTGTCAGTTCCACCAGCAGTCGTTTGTTGCTGCTTTGGCGGTAGTTGATGTCGCACTGGTTCATCAGTCGCAGGGCCTGATAGAGGAAACGGGTCTCGGTTTTCTTGGCCTGATCCTGATAGTGCTGGCGCTGTTGGTCGCTTACTTCGAGCAGGGGGAGTGTCTGTGGATCTTTGGCCATCAGTACGTTGCGCACATGTTTGGCAAGGCCCTGAATGAGTAGTCCGCCGTCGAAGCCCTTGTTGATAATCGAGTTGAGCAGCACCATGATGTCACTCACCTTATTGTTAATAGAGAGGTCGATAATCTGGAAGTAATTCTCCGAGTCGAGCACGTTCAGATCCTCGATGACTTTCTGGTAGGTAATGTTGCCTTGACAGAAAGAAACTGCCTGATCGAAGATGGAGAGTGCATCTCGCATACCGCCATCGGCTTTCTCAGCAATGACGGCAAGGGCTTCTTCCTCGTAGGTGATGCCTTCTTTCTCTGCCACGTGTTTCAGATGGTCAACGGTATTACGAACCGTCATCCGCTCGAAGTCATAAATCTGACAGCGACTCAGGATGGTGGGCAGGATCTTGTGCTTCTCCGTCGTGGCGAGGATGAAGATGACGTGTGCAGGCGGTTCTTCCAGCGTTTTGAGGAAGGCGTTGAAGGCCGCAGTGGAGAGCATGTGCACCTCGTCGATGATGAAGACCTTATATTTGCCGAGTTGTGGGGGGATGCGTGTCTGCTCCATGAGCGTCTTGATATGCTCCACGCTGTTGTTCGAGGCAGCATCGAGTTCGAAGATGTTCAGGGAACGCTGTTCGTTGAACGACTGGCAACTCTCACACGCATTGCAGGCCTCGCCGTCTGCTGTGGGGTTCTGACAGTTGATGGCCTTTGCGAAGATACGGGCACAGGTGGTTTTTCCCACACCACGAGGACCGCAGAAGAGATAGGCGTGTGCCAGTTTCCCGCTTTTGACTGCATTCTTCAGCGTAGTAGTGAGAGCCGCCTGTCCGACAACCGTGTCGAAGGTAATGGGGCGGTACTTTCGTGCCGAAACGATATATTCCATATTATTTTTGAAAAATTATGGTGCAAAGTTACACTTTTTTTTCTGAAATTGTGTAACTTTGCAAACGAATTTATGAAAGTAGTGGATAATATCAAAGTTCTCGCCCTGAAAGTATGGCGTTCGAAGGCCGTGAAATATACGGTGGTCGTCTTGTTGGGTGTGCTCGTTGTGGGATTCCTCGACGAGAACAGTATCTGGAATCACTTCAAGAACCAGCGTCGTATCAGCGAGTTGGAAGAGGAGATTGACAAGTACAATGCCGCATACGAGCGTGACCAGTCGAAGATCCGTCAGTTGAATAAAGACCCGAAGGCAATGGAGAAGATTGCCCGCGAGCGTTATTTCATGAAGGCCGACGATGAGGACATTTACGTGCTGAGCGACGATGAGCGTGATTCCAAACCGATTGTAACCAATGAGACAACTGACTAAGATACAAAGCATCATCTACCTCGTTGGTGGTCTGATGATGGTGATTGGGGCAGGTGCCAGTCTGTTGGTGTGGTCTCCTGCACCATACGTGTTTGCCGTAGGTGCTGTCTGCTTTGCGTCGATGCAGATGTTGCAGCGCTACGAAGGCCAGAATTTTGTCATCCGTCGTCTGCGCAGGATTATGTTGCTGAGCGATGTGCTTTTTCTGGTAGCAGCCTTGTTGATGCTTGCCAATCAGGGAAATTTTTTCGGACTCAGTTACATTACCTATATACAATATGTGTATAATAAGTGGGTAGTCGTGCTGCTGATTGCCGCTATCCTGCAACTGTACACCACACACCGAATCGGCCATGAATTGGAGAAAGATGCGGATACATCTTCAAAAAAACTATAAAAGTTTGCGCATTTGTTTTAAAATGCGCAAATTTATTTTTGTACTTCAAGAGAACATCGTACATTTGCAGACGAAAACAAATGTGTATGAGCAGAGTTCTATTAGCATTGATAACTGTCTTGGTGCTGACCTCGTGTGCTGAGTCCTATAATATTCAGGGCTCATCATCGATTTCGTCGTTGGATGGCAGCAAACTATACCTGAAGGCATTCAAGGATAATGAATTGAAGAATATCGATTCCTGCGACGTGGTGCATGGTAAGTTCCGTTTTGCAGGACTGCTCGACACCATTCGTATGGCTAACCTCTTCATGGACGACGAGAGTATTCTGCCCATTGTCGTGGAGAAGGGCGAGATAGAGATCAAGTTGGATGCTGCCAGTCAGAAGGTGAGTGGATCACCCCTGAACGACAAACTGTATGAGTTCATCACACTGCATACACAGTTGAACAACGAGATGAACGAACTCTCCCACAAGCAGAGCCAGATGCTGCTCGACGGTATTGATGAGGAGACCATCGACAGGCAACTGTCTGTGGAGGCAGCCACCATCGCCCAGCGCGAAGACTCGTTGGTGACGAACTTCATCGTGGAGAACTTCGACAATGTGCTCGGTCCTGGTGTCTTTATGATTATGACGAGCAACTACCCCTATCCTGTGCTGACACCGCAGATAGAGGACATCATGAGCAAGGCTACGAAGAACTTCAAGGATGACCCATACGTGAAGGAGTACTATCAGACAGCCAATGAGATACAGGTGCGACAGAACGGACTGGTGGACGATACGATGCCCCAACAGGCTGCCCAGCCGCAACCGGAGGCCATCCCTGACTCACTGCATGTGCCCTTGACCAATGTACCGCAGAAATGAGGGCTGTCATTCAGGGAGGAAGGATTGTCAATGAAGGCAAGATATTCGACGGATCAATAGTCGTCGAAGGTACTAAGATAAGTAAGATTGTAGAAGGAGAAACGAGTCCCGAAGACATTGTTGACGAGGTCATCGATGCTTCGGGATGTTTTGTACTCCCAGGTATCATCGACGATCATGTACATTTCCGTGAGCCGGGACTGACGGAGAAGGCAGATATCGACAGTGAGAGTCGTGCCGCTGCGGCTGGGGGTGTGACCAGTTTCTTCGATATGCCCAATACCGTGCCGCAGACCACCACCCTCAAAGCACTTGATGAGAAATTCACGCTGGCAGCACAGAAAAGCCACGTGAACTATAGTTTCTTCTTTGGGGCAACCAACGACAATGTGGCTTGTTTCGACCGACTCGACGAACACCGTATTCCCGGTATCAAACTCTTTATGGGTTCCTCAACGGGGAATATGCTCGTGGATCGTCGTGAGTCATTGGAGCGTATCTTCTCTTCTGCCCGTCTGCCGATTATGACGCATTGTGAGGATACGGATATCATCAACCGTAATATGGCAGCGGCAAAGCACAGGTATGGCGATGATCCGGAGGTGGCGCATCATCCGGAGATTCGTAGTGAGGAGGCTTGCTATGAGAGTACACGTCTGGCCGTCGAACTGGCTCAGAAGCATCAGGCTCGTCTTCATATCGCCCATCTTACCACTGCCAAAGAGTTAGAACTGATTGCTGGAGAAGGAATAACCGCTGAGGCCACCGTGAGCCATCTCTATTTCTCCGACAGCGACTATGCCACGCTGGGCACCCGTATCAAGTGCAACCCTGCCATCAAGACCACACAGGATCGTGCAGCCTTGCGCCAGGCCTTGAATGATGGTCGGATTGCTGTGATTGGTACGGATCATGCGCCTCATCTGCTCTCTCAGAAGGAGGGCGGCTGTGCCCGTGCTGCCAATGGGATGCCGATGATACAGTTCTCACTCGTCACCATGCTTGAACTGGTGGATGAGGGGGTACTTTCTTTGGAGCGTCTCGTGGAATTGATGTGTCACAATCCGGCCTGTCTTTTCGAAGTGAGGAATCGTGGTTTCTTGCGTGAGGGCTATCAGGCAGACATCGTACTGGTGCGTCCTAACAACCGTTGGGTGTGTACAAAGGACATGATTCTCAGCAAGTGCGGATGGAGTCCGATGGAGGGCCACGAATACTCTTGGCAGGTAGAGCGTACGCTCTGCAACGGACATACCATTTATGCCAATGGCACCGTGGATGCAAATTATATTGGTCAGCCAGTCTGTTTCCGATGAAGATCACCTATCAGATATCAGAGATCGCACCCTATATCAACTGGGCCTATTTCTTTCATGCCTGGGGGATGAGTGGTATGCCTGAGTCAGAAAAAGCCCAACTGCGTCAGGAGGCAGAAGAGGCTCTGCGCCAGATCGACGGCACCTATCATACTTTCGCCCTTTTCGAACTTCTCCCTGCCAATGCTGATGGCGACGACATCATCGTCCTTTCCTCAAAAAGAATACCCTGTCTCCGCCAGCAACAGCCCGGTTCCGACTGTCTCTGTCTCTCCGATTTCATCGCCCCGCAGGGCGAGGATAGGGTAGGGCTTTTCGCCACTTCTGTCTCTCACGGACTCGAAACGGATTTCGATACTGATCCCTATCAAAAAATGATGATGCAGTTGCTGGCAGACCGTTTGGCTGAGGCCACTGCCGAGCGGATGCACGAAGAAGTGCGGAAGCACTATTGGGGTTATGCCAAAGATGAAAACCTCTCTATCCCTGAGATGCAAATAGAAAAGTTTCAGGGCATCCGTCCTGCAGTGGGTTATCCTTCACTGCCAGATACCAGCCTGAACTTCGTCCTCGATGAACTGTTGGATATGAAACAGATTGGCATCCGCCTGACGGAGAGTGGTGCCATGAAACCTCATGCCAGTGTCTCTGGTCTGATGATGGCCCATCCCAAGGCCCGTTACTTCTCTATCGGGAAGATCGGCGAAGACCAACTCTGCGACTATGCCCGTCGTCGCGGCCTCCCCGTCGAAGTCTGCCGCAAATTCCTCGCTGCCAATCTGTGCAACAGTTGTACTTAGTCTCTATTGTATAAATAAACATAACCATTATGAAAAGAATGATTCTCAGCCTTGTGGCTTTAGTGATGATGCATGGTATCGCCAGCGCCCAACGTCTGGTATCTGTGAAGAATTATGGTACCAACTGGCAGAAAACGATGATCTCGTTGAAAAACAAACCCAACGGCACCATCTACCGTCTGCGCAAGGAAAACCAGAATGAATACCTGCCTCGTGTTGAGGAGGCTAAGGGCTTGGAGCAGTTTATCTCCGAACGTATCGACATCGGATGGCTCGCCATGTATCGTCTGCCTATGAGTGACGATAACTACAAGTTCATTGTGGTCATCTACGACAAGGATGAGCACCCCCTCTATACCGTCAACCTGGGCGAGGTGGCGCAGAACGACTACTGCGAGGTGCAGGATGTGCGCTGGGATCCAGATACCCATAATCTGCTCTTCAATATGGCTTGCCCCAGTTATGCTAGCGGTGTCAACGGCAAGGGGTCGAAACTCCATTGCTACAATCCTGAAAGCCGTCAGATGGTGTGGTCAACTGATTGGCTCACCAGCAACGATATCTTCATCCTCGACTCGCAGTTCGTGTTCTGCTCTTACGGCTTCACCAGTGAGAAGAAGTTCCTTTTCATGCTCGACAAGTTGACGGGTAAGGTGCTGAGCAAACTGCCGTTTACCTACAAGATACAGTATCTGGAACTGCAAACCGAGCCTAACGGACGTGAATATCTCTATGCAGTAGATTACAATGACAACCTCTACAAGTACCAGGTACAGGGTGCTAAGGCCGTTGCCTACAACGGTAAGATATTCACCGTATGCTATGCCGTCAGCGACGATGGCTACCTGAATGTCCGCTCAGAACCCTCGATGCAGGGCAAGATTATTGGCAAACTGTGGATGCAGGATCACGGACTGGGTCGTGGCATCCTCATCGAGAAGGGAAAAACATGGAGTAAGGTAGCCGTCGATGAAGTCGAGGGTTGGGTCTATACCAAGTATCTGGGGCAGATGTCATGGGTGGCAGGTGCCGGTCCTAAGTTGGTGGCCAAGGATATCATTGCCATCTATTGCGAGAATAATGCCACTGGCGGACTCGATGTGTTCTGCTCCGTCGACAAGGGAACCATTATTGCCGACACCTATTTTGAGCATACATTCGACGATGGCGAGTACTACGAGTTGCGCACCGGCCACGACTACCTCTTCATCAAGAAGACCGATGTCATCGTGAAGCAATAAGGCTCAATCTACTTTTTTGTGCACAACGGGGTCAGGAACCATTGTGTATACTCACCAAACTAAGAATAAAAAAGGAGAAGGTAATAAGTTTAAGACAGATAAAGGAAACCAAACACCTCATTTGCATGATGAAAAACATAATAATAAAAAGAAAGACGTCATCCATTATAGAGTGGGAAGTAAAAAATAAAGAAATAAAGAAACAATGAAAGTCTATTGGTCAAGTGTCGAATATAATTATTTAGACGACATAAAAATGAAGGGCGGTTTTGTATACGTCTTTGTTAAATCAAGAGATGCCATCTCTGCATATGAAAAAATACAAAAGGAACTTGTAAAAGAACATCTTAGTCCTATTTCATGGGATTATATTAGTCCATATGATATTAATACAGAATGGGACTCAGAGGAAGAAATGCTTCATTACAAGAAATTGTATGAAATGGCAAAAAAAAGTAATAAATGTGTTTTTGATACATTTTATGCGTATACGAAGACTTAGATGAATCATGGGGGACATTTTTTGAAGTGAACCCAGAAAGTTGGACACAACTTAAAGGTTCAAATGAAACGCAGTTACAGTCTAGAAGAAAAGTTATGCGCAATTGGATTTGTATTCCAAGGAGAGTCTGCTCGTTCAGTCTCTCGTAGATTCCATTTAG
>JAFWTK010000155.1 GCA_017518935.1 Prevotella sp. | reverse complement strand
TTAGTTGGTTACCAGCACATAGTTGTTGTAAACCCTACCCCTGTTCTTGATCTTGATGTAGAACGTACCAGTCCATCTCGGAGTGAAGGAGCAGACGCAGTCATCGGTGTAGTCGGTGTCGGAGTCAATCAGGTTGCCGTTCTCGTCATAGATGTAGAGGTCGAGATCGGTGTCGCCGTCACCAGAAACAATCACGTAAGCATACTCACCACCACGGAAGGTGAAGTGCCAAGTGTCGGTGTAGCCGGCAAGCACGCGGTCGGTCCTGCGGACGGGGCCAGTGGTAACGCCACGAGAGGCTTTCTGGGTGTCCTTGATCAGCGCGAGGAGCGTCTTGTCGCCATCAGCGAAAGTGGTGGCATCGGCAAGAATCTTGGCCTCGTCGAAGGATACCTCACCGCCCTTTGTCAGTGAAGAAGTAACAGCGCTTCCTGCCTGGGCCTTGGTCTCGCCGGTTGTAGCGTCGGTCACACCGAGGCTCTTGTAGATCTGTACGGCCTGGATGAGTGGAAGGGCTGCCTTCTGGGCGTATCCATACCTCACGAGGTCGGAAGCCATGGTCACTAACTGGGCTTGCTGTGGTACAGTGTTGTCGGTGGCATCAGCAGCGGGACCTTGTTGTTGTTGTGCGAAAGCGGTAGCACTGAAGAGCATTGCGGCTCCCAAGAACAAATTTTTGATAGACATAATGGTATTAGTTTTGTTGCCTATAGTCTCACAGATTCGGCTTTTAATATGTTGGGGGCATAGAGACTGGCATAAGCAATGCCCCGGTTTATTACTTTCTTTCCCTTATAGAGCAGCGACAGACGGAAATCTATCACAGGGGGGTAGATTTTTTTAATTGGTGATGAGCACATAGTTGTTGAAACCTTTCCCAAATTCTGGTATTCGCTCGTCCAGCATATCCATAACGCACGAGGTGTGACGCTAAGGCTACAAGTTGCAACTGTTGGGGAACAGTGTTGTCTGTAGTATCTGTGGATACCTGTGCCATTGCACTGGTAGTGAACAGCAATGCCAAGCCAAGTAATAACCGTTTCAGAGATTTCATGGTTTAGTCTAACACAGGTTTTTCAAAACAATCAGATTCTTCGCTCTATCCTTGAGAAAAAGAATATCTTCTAATGATTTACAAAAATAGTAAATAATAAAAAAACGACCAAACAATAATGCAATATTTTTAAAAAAATTAAAAAAACGCTCATCTCTCGCCAATAAGGAGTCAGAGGGTCAGCGATAAGTTTCTAACAATTCGGGGGGAATCTAAAATAAACAGCAGAAGGACATTCCTTTGCACCTATGGTACATTGGAATGTCCTTCACCTTGTATTATATATCTAAATCCACTGTAGAGTAGACTCAGTGATACTATGCTCAACTATCTGAGACAGAAATGTCAAAATACCCTTATCTCATCCAGCAATGTAGCACTGTCATAGATACTATCGCCTATATCGCCTGTTTCAATGACAAGTTTGACTTTCTTTCCCTTATATTTGCTGATGTCGAACGTAGAGGTAATCCATCCTGTGGTATAGACATCCCCCTTGTCGAATACAATGCCCGGCGAAACCATCGACAGAGTGTAGTCGCTTGCGAACTGATCTATACTTTTGTTGATGAGAACTTCCTCGTTATCCCCGTCAACGATAGTTACCTTCAGATAGTCTTGATACGAACTCCCCACATATTCCAAGAACTCCTCGGAGAGAAAATTCCACTTGATGGAAAGTTGTGTTTCATTGGTTACCAGGAATGTCTGTGAGATACATCCATAGTCAGTGGTGTATCCCAATCCTGTAGATACAATACCCATAAATGTTTCCTGCGTCGGACGCTGGCTTCCCAACTGCGTGATGACTCTTCCATCACCGCTCACATCCCAGCCATTAAGATTTCCATACTCAAAATCGCCATTAATCAGTCCAAGGTAGAAATGCATTTCCTTACTTCCTGTCATCAAGTATTCATTCTCATGGTCACCGTCCATGAACTTGTCATAACGATATGCCTCTCCTGTCTTCTTCAGTTCATTTCCAGTAAAGGCCGTGAAGAATTCGTTTGCTTTCTCAATACAGATGTCTACTCCTACTTTTTCCCTGAATCCAAGATAAGTCTTTGCCCCTTTGCTAATAAAGGCATCCGACAGTTGCCGTGTCTTTAGACTCTCGCACGAACCGTTAAACACGATGGTGTTGGGGAACCGTCCCACGACCTTGTTTCTGATGTATTTCGAGGTCACCGCATAATAGGTTCCCAATGCGTTGGAATTGCCTCCAACCGTGGTAACCAAGCAACACAATCCAGACCAGAACTGGAGGACAATGTTTCTGTCTTCTTCTACATCCTGTTCGAAACTGGTCTTCTCCCTCGTATAGATAAGGTTTCCGCCCGAACCATGAGTATCAAATACAATAATGCCATATTGGGAGATGTCCTCCAACGAAATCCTTGTGCACGCCTGATCTTGGACATGCCGAACGACGAAATCAACCGGACTGTTCTCAAAGATACCATTTAACGAAGTATACATCGCCCGAGAGAAGACACCGGGGTCGTTTCCTGACTCAAACGGAGCCCATACCAGAACTTTCCGGTTCAGTACGATAGTGTTGTCTTTGGTCTGCTGACCAGCATTCATGACCCTACGCATAGGTGCATGCAGCACGCCACGAGTCTGCTGAACAAGAGGAATGGAAGGCGTCTTATACCTATCACCATCGTTTCCTGACCCACCCTTGTAATTGCTGCCATCGGTTATCGACACATACGAAATGAGCCCAGACTGATGCTTTATCGTGACGAGGCCATTCTCTTCTTTCACCTCGGCAATCTTCGGATTGCCTTTCATCCATTCCATCAGTTGCGTTGCTTTCTCATTCACTGGTAACGATGAAAGGTCAGTCAGTTTCTTCTCTATATCCTGTTGTGTCCTCATCATCTCGAGTACCTTCTGCTCGGCTATGGAACGGTCGACGACGGTGAGGACAAAAATGGCAGAAAAGCCCTCCACCTCACCGGCATCCTCTTTTGTCCTGGCAGAGACACGGAATTTCTTTGTCTGTTCGCCGCTGTATTTGAAGACATGTTTTACAGAGAAGACATTGTCGCCTTTTATCTCATCGCCATGCTCAAGGTTGCCGTCATCGTAGAGCGAGCATATCTCCCCTATTTCGTTATTGTTGTCGTCTACCTCAATAAGCCGCACACTCGATGATATGAGATGCTCGTTGGGCGCAATATTCGCCGTAATCCAAATTGTGGTTGGGTCATTGGCATATATCACATCGTGGTCTATTGTAGGCGTACCGAGAAACGTGAGATATTGGTTCTTGGTAATGGTGATGTTGGCCGTACCTGTGTTTCCGCTCTTGTCTGTAGCTGTTATCACCACATTATTGTCACCCTCTGAGAGCGGCATATTGGAGATTGTCCAATTCTCCAAGCCACTGGCTACACCTTTTGCCCCAGTATTCGTGACATAAGAAATGGAGCCCAGATTGTCGTTGTCATCGGCAGCACCGCTAATGGTGATGGTGTTGTCGGTTGTTACATACATTTCTTCCGAAGTGGGACTCAACACATAAATGCTTGGGTTCTCTGTGTCCTTCACACTATCCATGCCATTGTCATCCGACTGACAAGAGAAAGTGACCAACATGATGAGCGATGCCAAAGATATCTGTGCAATTGCTCCTAATTTAGATAATGTTCTTTTCATATTATTCCTCGTTTTGTTGTTATTGTTTATCATGGTCATGGCATGTTGAAATCTTTGAGTCATTGATTATGGTATCGTGACACTTGGTACTGTCACGAGCGAAAGGGCAGAAAAAGAGAAGACCATTCCATTACGGTCTGACATTGTATTGAAATGGTCTTCATTCTTTTTTAGACTTGCAGGGGAGTATCCTGCTTGGCTGCGACTTAGTTGGTTACCAGCACATAGTTGTTGTAAACCCTACCCCTGTTCTTGATCTTGATGTAGAACGTACCAGTCCATCTCGGAGTGAAGGAGCAGACGCAGTCATCGGTGTAGTCGGTGTCGGAGTCAATCAGGTTGCCGTT
>JAFWTK010000154.1 GCA_017518935.1 Prevotella sp. | reverse complement strand
GGTGAGGATATTGACAAATATGTAAAGGGATTTGCAGATTCGCCCAATAGGGTTGAAAAAATATGCAATGCCATTTGCTCTGTTCTTGACGCTCTTGACTATGTTCATTCAAGGGGAGTGATACATCGTGATATTAAACCGTCGAACATTATGATAGAGAATGGGTCAAATGTAAGGTTGATGGATTTAGGCATTTCGCGTATGAATGGAGGCAACAAATTCTCTTCTTATGGTTTTATAGGGACACCTCAATATTCTGCGCCAGAGCAGATTAAGCGAGAAGAAGGCAATACTGCCAATCCAATTAATGCGACAACAGACATATATGAGTTGGGCATAACGTTCTACGAACTTTTAGCGGGTGAAAATCCAATGGATAGCGATTCGGAGGCAGAAACGCTTGCAAGACAAATATCAGAAGCATTACCATCAAACCCGGCTATTCCGAAAAAATTGATGAACGTCATTTGGAAAGCAACGGAGAAAGAACAATCCAAGCGCTATCAGACAGCCCTTGAGTTCAAAAATGCCATCAATAATGCACTTCTTCCTGACCCTCCATTGACTGAACGTGTTTCCAAATGGATACAGAACCATATAGTTATGGTGATTTCCATTATTGTAGCAATTGCCTTTATCCTCTTTCTTATAATACTTATTTTAATTTGACATAATATGGAATTACAGAAAATATATACCGAGGGCAATGAATTGTTGACTGCATTTGCAGAGTCTCGGATTGGAGGCAGACCGGAGAATCAAGATTCTTATGGCTGGCAGGATACGAATTACGGTTATCTTGTCACTGTCTGTGATGGAATGGGGGGTGGACCTGGAGGAAAGACCGCCTCTACAATTGCTGTTAAGGAGATTGTAGCAGGTGTTTCGGAAGCCAGCAAGGATGAGGAAGTGCCAAATATTATTATCAAAGCCATACGAAGGGCTAATATGACAATTATAGAGGCAGGAAATAGTAATGAGGCTTTAAAGGGGATGGGCTCTACTGCCACCGTACTATTAATCTCAGAGAAGTCTGCTTATATTGCACATGTAGGTGACAGTCGGGTCTATCAACTACGTGGCACCAAGAAAGTCTTCCGCACATTTGATCATTCGATGGTGTTTGATATGGTTTCTCAAGGTGTCATTACTGAAGAACAGGCCAGACTATCAGCGCAGTCAAATGTCATCACCCGTGCATTAGGTATCAAACCTGATGTTGAAGTAGAGATACATGAAGTAAGTTATGAAAAGGGCGACAGGTTTGTGCTCTGTTCTGACGGCATTCATGGATCTATGCCTGAAAAGGACTTCATAAAGATGGTAACCAACAAAAAAGGGAAATTAGGTAGCATAACTGATGACATAGCCACCTTTGTGGATAATATAGGACGAACTACTGGAGGTGGTCATGACAATCTTACAATCGCAATAATAGAAACAAAAATAAACTCAAAACTCAGACCTATAATGTCAAAACAAACAAAAATTACAATGTTGGGCCTGATAGCCCTTCTTGCCATTAGCATAGTATGTAATATTATACAATGTGGTGGTACAACTGTCGAAAGCAACACCGTAGTTAATGACAGTCTCAGACAGATGAAAGATTCCGTTGTGAAACAAAGTGAACAAATTAACAACATGAAAAAGTCTATTGGTGATATTGACAAACAAGTCAGTTTGATTTCTGCTAGCAATATTGCTCCAGTTGATTCCATCAAGAAAATAATCAAAAAAAATAAATAAATAAATATGAAAATGAAAGTTTATTCTATCGGAAGAGAGGCTGGCTGTGACATCGTTATTAACGACAACTCTGATGCTACAAGCCGACGCCATGCCACTCTGACCGTCATGCCATCTGGCAAAATGACCATTACCGATCAAAGTCGGAATGGAACGTACGTAAATGGTATTAAAATATCCCCCAACGTTGCAGTACCTGTAACGCGTAAGGATAACATCTCGTTCGCACATGTTTATCGTTTGGATTGGAATCAGATTCCGAAACCTGTAAGTATTATGCAATATGTCATCTATGGATTGATCGCTCTTGCTGTTATAGCAGGAGGTATTATTGCTTATTCATTACTTTCTGGTTCTGATGCAAATACCAGTGGAGGAGATACTCCTAAACCACAAACAGAGCAAACAGATTCATGTGAGACATGCAAGAAACTTGTATCTGATTGCGAATTCAAGGGCAAACACCCAGAACCGACCCAGCAGAAGGTAGATACTTGCCAAAGTTGTAAAAAGCCTATTACTGACTGTGTGTACAAGGGGAAACATCCTGCACCAGACAAGAAGCAACAGCAGGGAAAGAAGACGGAGCAAATAAAGAAGTGTTCAACCTGCGGGAAACCGATTTCTGAATGTAAATATAAAGG
>JAFWTK010000153.1 GCA_017518935.1 Prevotella sp. | reverse complement strand
TTAAACATTAATATTTTAACTCAAAATGAAAAAAGGAATTCATCCAGAAAACTATCGCCCCGTCGTGTTCAAGGACATGTCCAACGGCGATATGTTCCTCTCGAAGTCCACAGCAAAGACGAATGACACAGTGGAATTCGAAGGCGAAACTTACCCAGTGGTAAAAGTCGAAATCTCCAGTACCTCTCACCCGTTCTATACTGGTAAGAGCAAACTCGTTGACACCGCAGGTCGTGTCGATAAGTTCATGAGCCGCTACGGTAAGGCTGCGAAGAAGTAAACAATAGCCGCAACAGATTAAAAAGTGCGTCAAAGGTAGTTGCATATGCCTCTGACGCATTTTTTTTGCAATTAATTTGTTAATACCAAATAAAATCATTATCTTTGTACCCGCAGAAACTATACATTATTTATAAATAGCAAATGAAAACCATTTATGATTTCTCTGTCAAGGACAGAAAAGGCAAGGATGTATCCCTGAAAGAATACGCCAATGAAGTGTTGCTCATCGTGAATACCGCCACAAAATGTGGTTTCACTCCCCAGTACGACGAACTAGAGGCTCTCTACAAGAAATATCACGCTGAGGGTTTCGAAATCCTCGATTTTCCCTGTAACCAGTTCGGGCAGCAGGCTCCCGGCACGGACGAGAGCATCCATGAGTTCTGCAAACTGAATTTCGGCACGGACTTCCCCCGTTTCAAAAAAGTCAAGGTAAACGGCGAGGATGCAGACCCGCTGTTTAAGTTCTTGCAGAATGAGAAAGGCTTTGCCGGTTGGGATATGGAGCATCCGATTGCCCACATCCTCGACGATATGCTGTCGAAAGCCGATCCCGATTACCAACAGAAGCCCAATATCAAGTGGAACTTCACCAAGTTCCTTATCAACAAGAAGGGACAGGTAGTAGCCCGTTTCGAGCCTACGGAGAAAATTGAGAACATCGCAAAGCAGATTGAAGAACTTTTAAAGTAATGGAAAAAACCAAATGCTTGATTATCGGTAGCGGGCCAGCCGGATATACCGCAGCCATCTATGCCTCAAGGGCTAACCTCAGTCCGATAGAGTATAGCGGTATGCAACCAGGCGGCCAACTCACCCAAACCACTGAGGTAGAGAATTTCCCCGGCTATCCACAGGGGGTCGATGGCAACCAGATGATGATGGATCTCAGGGAACAGGCTGAGCGTTTCGGCACGGACATCCGCGATGGCGAAATTGTGAAGGTTGACTTCTCAAAGGCCCCCTATCTCTGCACGGCGGAGGACGGCACAGAGATTACTGCCGACACCGTCATCATCGCCACTGGTGCTTCAGCCAAGTATCTCGGTCTCGATGACGAGCGCAAGTACAACGGACAAGGCGTATCAGCCTGTGCCACCTGCGACGGATTCTTCTACCGTAAGAAGACTGTGGCTGTCGTTGGCGGCGGTGATACCGCCTGCGAGGACGCGCTCTATCTGTCGGGACTGGCCAAGAAAGTCTATCTCATTGTTCGCAAACCCTTCCTCCGTGCCTCGCAGGTGATGCAGCAGCGCGTGCGTGAGGCTGAGAACATCGAGATACTATTCGAGCACAACACCATCGGACTCTTCGGTGAGAACGGTGTGGAAGGTGCCCATCTCGTGAAGCGTAAGGGCGAGCCCGACGAGGAACAGGTGGATATCGCCATCGACGGTTTTTTCCTCGCCATCGGTCACAAACCCAATACCGACATCTTCAAAGAATGGCTGGAGACCGACGAGACTGGCTACCTGAGAAAAATTGAAGGCACACCTCGCACGAAGATCCCCGGCGTGTTTGTGGCCGGCGACTGCGCCGATCCAGTCTATCGCCAAGCCATTTCCGCCGCAGGCAGCGGCTGTCAGGCTGCCATCGAGGCAGAACGGTTCTTGCTAAACAGATAGAGAGAATTTTTGATGAACTAATAGAATTGAAAAAGGCCCGTTTCACAACGAGCCTTTTTCTTGTTAACTTTAAAAAACTAAATTAATCAACCATAAACCTTAACCATTAAAAATCTTTTCTGATGCAAAAGTACTACATTAAAAAGAAAAGCGGGTTGATATATTATTATTAAAGGTAGAAAATGCGTTATTTGACGTTTTTTCCACCTTAAATCACGAATAATCTACCTATTTTGCCCTAAAAACGCAAATTCTCTTGCTTTTTTATCGCTTTTTCGAGTTTTTTTTCTACTTTTGTCCCAACAAAACGAATCAACATGAGCCTTCTGGTGATTATCCTAATCGTGATTTTAACCATTGGAGTTGCTGCTTTTTTCTTAGGAAGAGAGTTGCACCGCCGCAATGCTAAGGTCAGACAGCGTCTGCAGATGGGAAAAATCTTCACCAACATCACCCACGAATTGCTCACCCCGCTAACCGTCATCTCCGCCTCGGTGGATCATCTGCGTGAAGAAGCCCCAAAGTACACCCACGACTACGACATGATGCAGATGAATATCCAGCGTATGGTACGCCTGCTGCAACAGATACTGGAAACCAGCAAATCACAGGCAGGAGAACTGAAACTGAAGGTGGCCAATGGCGATGTCATGCAGTATATTCACGACACAGCCCTCTGTTTAGAGCCGTTGATGACCAAGAAGAACCTGAACTTTACCGTCAACTGTACGCCCCAGAGCATGATGGGTTGGATAGACACTGACAAATTCGACAAGATTATCTACAACCTACTCTCAAATGCCGCCAAATACACAGAACAAGGTGAGGTGAGCCTCGATGTACACACCAGTCGGAACTACGACTATATATATATTAAGGTACGCGATACAGGCAGTGGTATCCCCAAGGACAAAATGAAGCATCTCTTTGAACGCTTCTACGACGGCGAATACCGTCGCCACAAGACTTTCGGCACAGGCCTCGGCCTGGCACTGACACGCGACCTCGTCTATCTGCACAACGGCACCATCGAGTGCGAGAGCGAGGAAGGCCACGGCACCACCTTCACCCTCAGCCTGCCCATTACGAAAGAAGCCTTCAGGCCCGAACAGATTGACGAGGAGCATAAGATAGACTTCAACATCCCCAAAAATGCCATTATCGACTTCAAGCCAGACGTTCCCGATGTCAACAAGGATGCCTTTATGGATGATACTGACGACGAAGATGCCTACAAGATTCTCATCGTCGAGGACAATCTGGAACTGCTCATGCTGATGCAGCACATGCTGAGGTCACACTACCGCGTGTTTATAGCCCCTAACGGCAAGGAAGCCCTTGACATCATCCACCAGACAGACCTCGACCTCATTGTCTCAGACGTGATGATGCCCGAGATGGACGGTCTGGAACTGACAAAGATCATCAAGGAAGACGACAACTACAAGCACCTGCCCATCATCCTGCTCACAGCGAAAACCCAGGAAGAAGACCAGCAGGAAGCCCTCCGCATCGGCGCCGACGAATATCTGACAAAGCCGTTCCGCCTGAGTGACCTCAAACTGCGCATCGACAATATCATTGAGAACCGCAAGCGTGCCCAACAGGAGTTCACCCAGAAATCGGGCGAGGACATCAAGAAGGGAGAGACCCCTACCCCTGAACAGGATTTCCTAAAGAAAGCGATGGCCTGCGTACACACCCATCTGGACGATGCCGACTACGACCGCGATGCTTTTGCAGCCGACATGGGAGCCAGTCCTTCCACACTCTACAACAAACTGCGCGCCATCACCGGCATGAATGTCAGCACCTTCATCCGCGACATACGCATGAAGGAAGCCTACCAACTGGCCAAATCAAATCCCAGTCTGCGTGTCAGCGACCTCGCCTATCACGTTGGCTTCCAGGACCCGAAGTATTTCTCCACCTGTTTCAAGAAACAGTTCGGCGTACAGCCCAAGGAGTTTATGGAGAGTCTTTTGCAAAAAAAACAAAATTCTTAATTTCCAATTCGTAATTCTTAATTATATTCATTAACTTTGCATCGGATATTTTAATCCCTAAACATAACAATCATGGCTAAACAGAAAAAATTCATCCTCCAAGAGAGTGAGATCCCAACACAGTGGTACAACATTCAGGCAGACATGCCCAACAAACCTATGCCTCCTATCCATCCGGCTACAAAGCAACCGCTGGGTGTCGACGACCTTGCACACATCTTCCCACGCGAGTGCTGCGTACAGGAACTTGACACAGAGCATCGTTGGATAGATATCCCTGAGGAAGTGCTCGACAAGTACAAGTTCTATCGTTCTACCCCGCTGGTGCGCGCCTATGCCCTCGAAAAGGCTCTTGGCACACCCGCACACATCTATTTCAAAAACGAATCGACGAACCCCTTAGGTTCGCATAAGATCAACTCCGCCCTGCCCCAGTGCTACTATGCCAAGCAGGAGGGTACAACGAACGTCACCACCGAGACGGGTGCTGGTCAGTGGGGCGCAGCCCTCTCCTACGCCGCCAAGATCTACGGCCTCGACTGTGCTGTCTATCAGGTGAAGATTACCATGCAGCAGAAGCCCTACCGCTCCAGCATCATGCGCACCTTCGGTGCCGTGGTCACAGGTTCTCCTTCGATGTCCACCCGCGCCGGTAAGGATATCCTGACCAAGGATCCCACGCACAGCGGTTCACTGGGCACCGCCATTTCTGAGGCTGTTGAGTTAGCCACCACCACCCCGAATTGTAAGTACACCCTCGGTTCCGTGCTCAACCACGTAGGCTTGCACCAGACGATAATCGGTCTGGAGGCAGAGAAGCAGATGGCCATGGCCGGCGAGTATCCCGATATAGTGATTGCCTGCTTCGGCGGCGGTTCCAATTTCGGCGGTATTGCCTTCCCCTTCATGCGCCACAACCTGAGCGGCGAGCGCCACACGGAGTTTATCGCTGCCGAGCCCGACAGTTGTCCGAAACTCACCCGCGGTCAGTTCCGCTACGACTTCGGCGACGAGGCCGGCTACACCCCACTGCTGCCGATGTACACCCTCGGTCATAACTTCAAGCCCAGCAACATCCACGCTGGCGGCCTGCGCTATCATGGTGCCGGCATGATCATCTCCCAGTTGATCAAGGATGGCTATATGCACGGTGTCGACATCCCACAACTCGAGACATTCGAAGCCGGTATGCTCTTCGCCCGTACCGAGGGCATCATCCCGGCACCTGAGAGTTGCCACGCCATCGCTGCCACCATCCGCGAGGCTAACAAGTGTAAGGAGACTGGCGAGGAGAAGGTCATCCTCTTCAACCTCTCTGGTCACGGTCTCATCGACATGCCGTCGTACGAGTCGTTCATCAAGGGCGACCTGCAGAACTACACCGTCACCGACGAGATGATCGCAGCCAACCTTGCAGAACTCGACAAGCAATAAAAAAGTCCCGCTCGAATGAGCGGAACTTATACTCATAATAAAGCCTCGCCAACCAGCGGGGCTATATTATTATGCGATATCAATCTGACGCGATACCTTTACTTTCTCTTCGACGATCTTCGGGAGTTCGACGGTCAGCACACCGTGCTCAACCTTGGCGGAAATAGCATCCTTCTTCACGTCGTCCGGCAGGATCAGGGTCTGCTCGAACTTTGAGTACGAGAACTCACGGCGCAGGTAGCGGGTGTTCTTGTCTTCCTCCTTCTTCTCGTTCTTCTGTTCCATCTTGACAACCAGGTTGCCCTCGTCGTTAATGTGAACATTAAAATCCTCCTTCTTCATGCCCGGTGCGGCCAATTCTACGGTGTAGGCCTTATCGCTTTCTTTCACATTGATGGCAGGTGCCGTGCAGTTCGTCTTCGGCAGAAAATCCGTGTCGAACAAATCGTTAAACACACTGGGTATCCAACTGTTACTTCTCATTACTGGCATCATAATCTTTACCTCCTAATTCTATTTTTAAAATGTTATACATGTTAATCTTTTGGTGATTGCCTTGCGGCTCTCACCTGATAATATGCAAGATAAATGCCAGCAGGATTTTATATGTCAATCTGTCAGAATTGAACGACAAATTGTCAGAGCATCGTTCACGGAGGGAATGTCGGAAACCACCATCGAACGTTTGCCATTGGCTTCGCGGAGGCTGCAGCGGTGCACGTTTTCGGTCAGGAATTTTAGTACGCGTCCGAAGATGTCACTTTGGTAATAGGGGCTATCGGGATTACTGACGAAGAAGAGGAACATCTTCTGTTGTTTGAGCATAATCTTCTCGATACCAAGACGCTTGCCGAGCACACGGAGCGGAACCACGCGGATGAGTTCCTCGGCCACCTCGGGAATCTTGCCGAAGCGATCTTTCAGACGGTTGCGGTAGGCCTCAAGGGCAGCCTCCAGGTCGTTGCGGTTAGCCAAGTTGTCGAGTTCACGATAGAGCAGCATACGCTCGGAGTCGTTGGGAACATACTGGTCAGGGAAGAGCATCTCGATATCTGACTCCAAGGCGCAATCGTCAACATAAAATGAGGAATGAGGAATGAGGAATGAGGAATGTTGATTACCTTTTATGCCCTGAATATCTTTGCTTGTCTGGTTATCATCATTTCTCATTTCATTATGCAGTTCCGCCATGGCCTGGTTGAGGATCTTCTGATAGGTCTCATAACCCAAGTCGGAGATAAATCCGCTCTGTTCTGCCCCTAACAGATTGCCCGCTCCACGGATATCGAGGTCCTGCATGGCGATATTGATGCCGGAGCCGAGGTCGGAGAAGTTCTCGAGGGCTTCAAGGCGGCGACGTGACTCAGCATTGAGATCCGCCAACGGTGGCGCCAGCAGATAACAGAACGCCTTGCGATTGCTGCGCCCCACCCTGCCCCGCATCTGGTGCAGGTCAGAGAGTCCGAAGTTCTGTGCCCCGTTGATGATGATGGTGTTGGCATTGGGAATGTCGATACCGTTCTCCACAATCGTCGTGGAGAGCAGCACGTCGTAGTCGTAGTTAGAGAAATCAAGCACGATCTTTTCCAGTTCCTCAGGCTTCATCTGTCCATGTCCCACCGCCACACGGGCATCAGGGATATACTTATGGATCATCTCGGCGATATGCGTCAGGTCACTGATACGATTGTTGACGAAATAGACCTGTCCGTTGCGCGACATCTCAAAGTTGATGGCATCGGTGATAATCTCTGCCCCGAAGGTATGTATCTCCGTCTGGATAGGATAACGGTTGGGCGGCGGTGTCTGGATGACGCTGAAGTCGCGGGCACCCACTAACGAGAACTGCAGGGTACGTGGGATCGGCGTAGCCGACATCGTCAGCGTGTCCACATTCGACTTCATCTGGCGCAGTTTCTCCTTCGTGGATACGCCGAACTTTTGTTCCTCGTCGATGATGAGGAGGCCCAGATCCTTAAACTTCACCGACTTGCCGATGAGTTTGTGCGTACCGATGATGATATCTATCTTTCCTTCGGCGAGGTCTTTCAAAAGGGCTGTCGTCTGTTTGGCAGAGCGGGCCCGCGTCAGATAGTCCACCCTGACGGGCATATCTTTCAGACGACTGGAGAACGTACGGAAATGCTGATAGGCCAGTACTGTCGTCGGCACGAGCACACCCACCTGCTTATTATCACACGCTGCCTTAAAGGCCGCCCGCACGGCAACCTCTGTCTTGCCGAAGCCCACATCACCGCAGACCAGACGATCCATTGGACGGGACGTCTCCATATCGGCCTTCACATCCTGCGTCGCCTTCAACTGATCGGGCGTGTCCTCATAGAGGAAACTGGCCTCCAACTCATGCTGCAGATAGGAGTCAGGACTGTAAGCAAAACCCTTTTCCTTACGGCGCTTGGCGTAGAGTTTGATCAAGTCGCGGGCAATGTCCTTGATATGTTTCTTGGTGCGCTCTTTCAGTTTCTCCCACTGCCCCGTGCCGAGGGTGGAGAGACGTGGTGGTTCACCATTGTCCTGCGACTTGTATTTCGACACCTTATACAAAGAATGTATTGACACGTAGATGCTGTCGCCTTTCTGGTAGAGGATCTTGATCATCTCCTGATACGTCTCCTCACCGGCGGCATTCCTGACAGGCATCCGCACCAGACCGCCGAACTTACCCACGCCGTGATCCACATGCACCACATAGTCGCCAATCTCAAACTGCTGTATCTCTTTCAGCGTCAGGGCCATCTTGCCGCTGCGGGCCTTGTCGCTCTTCAGACTGTACTTATGGAAACGATCAAAAATCTGGTGGTCGGTAAAGACACAGAGGCGCAGGTCATTATCCACGAAGCCCTCATGAAGGGTCTTGTCAACAGGAACAAAAGAAACATCATTTCTCATTTCCTCAAGGATCTCGCGGAGTCGTTCATTCTGCTTCTGACTGTCGGCACAGATGAATATCTGATACCCCTGCGAGAGATAGTCCTCAAACGACTTCGCCAACAAGTCGAAGTTCTTATGGAACAACGGTTGCACGGTGATGTTGAAGTGCAGCGAGGCATCCGCCTGTGACGACGGACGATGGCCGAACTCGATCCGACGGAAACTGCTGGCATCAGCCATAAACTGAGCCCCCGTGACGAGTTGCATTTCCCTGCACATCTGCAGTTCAATCTCCCGCCTTTCCATCTCAGTAGCCCCCTCCATCTGTTCCATCTTCGCCTGAGAGGAGAAGCCCTCCTGGTAGGCACGATCCACGGCATCACGCACATAGAAGAAATCCTTCACCACCAACAGTGTGTCTTTGGGCAGGAATGAGAGGAACGACACCTTTTCTTCTGCCACCATCGACAACTCCGGCACAATCTCAATGCGGTCACGACGCTCCTTCGACAACTGATCTTCCACCTCAAAGGTACGGATGGAGTCGATGTCATCACCGAAGAAGTCGATACGGAAAGGATATTCGCAACTGTACGAATAGACATCGAGGATGGAGCCACGCAGGGCAAACTGACCTGGTTCGTAGACATAGTCCACCTCGCGGAAACCGAACTCACGCAGTGTCTTCTCAATGGCCGACACAGCGATGGTCTGATCTTTCTCTAATACTAAGGTACGCGTATCGAGGCTCTTCTTCGACACCACCAACTCAGCCACCGCCTCGGGATACGTCACGCACAATAGGGACTGTCCCCT
>JAFWTK010000152.1 GCA_017518935.1 Prevotella sp. | reverse complement strand
GACGTTGGGACTGAACAAGATCGTTAAGAAGGCCGCTGTGGCCCTGCGCGAACCGTCGTTGGGACCTTGCTTCGGCATCAAGGGCGGTGCTGCCGGTGGCGGCTATGCCCAGGTGTTGCCGATGGAGAAGATCAACCTTCACTTCACGGGTGACTTCCATGCTGTGACCTCAGCCCACAACACCATCAGTGCCCTGCTAGACAACTATATCTACCAGCACCGTAAGGATGGTTTTTCGCTGCGTGAAATCTATTGGAAGCGCGTGCTTGATGTGAACGATCGGGCCCTGCGCAACGTCGTGACGGGGTTGAGAGGCGACGGTGTGGTATCGGAGACGGGCTTCGACATTACGCCTGCCTCAGAACTGATGGCTATTCTCTGTCTGGCCACCAGTGAGGAAGACCTTCAACGCCGTATCGAGAACATCGTACTTGGCATCACCTCCGACGGAAAGCCTTTCCGGGTGCGCGACTTAGGCGTCGCTGGTGCCATCACGGTGTTGTTGCGTGATGCACTATCGCCCAACTTGGTGCAGACCACAGAGCATACGCCTGCCTTCATTCATGGCGGACCGTTTGCCAATATCGCCCACGGCTGTTCCAGCGTGGTAGCCACTAAGATGGCGATGAGTTACAGCGACTATGTGGTGACAGAAGCCGGATTCGGTGCCGATCTTGGTGCGGAGAAATTCTTCGATATCAAGTGCCGTAAGGCAGGCTTGCAGCCGCAGTTGGTGGTCATCGTCGCTACGACACAGGGCTTGAAGATGCACGGTGGCGTGGATCTGGATCATATCAAGGAACCTAACAGTTGGGGATTGAAAGAAGGCTTGAAGAACCTGAACCGCCACATTAATAATATGCAAGGCTTTGGCCAGCCCGTCATCGTGACACTCAACCGCTTTGACTTCGATACGGAGGATGAGATCGAGATTGTGCGGAAGAACTGCGAGGATTTGGGTGTTGGCTTCGCTGTCAACGAGGCCTTTCTGAAAGGCGGCGAGGGTGCTGTGGATTTAGCACAGAAAGTGGTGGATACCATCGAGAAGATCCAGCCGCTACCGATACATTTCACCTATCCTGAGAACGATACGATAGAGGGAAAGATCGAGAAGGTTTGCAAGCGTATTTATGGTGCTGCTGCCATGGAGTTCACCAAGACTGGGAAGAAACGGTTGGAGGCTATTAGGGAAATCTTCGGCGACGACAAGGATATCGCACGCTATCCCGTCTGCATCGCCAAGACGCAGTTCTCCTTCTCTGCCGATTCTACCCGTTATGGCTCGCCAGAGGGCTTTACGATTCGTATCCGCGATGTCATTCTCAACTGTGGCAGTGAAATGATCGTAGCCATTGCCGGTGATATGCTCCGTATGCCTGGATTGCCAAAAAGTCCCCAGGCAGAACGTATCACCATCGTGAACGGAGAGATTGAAGGACTGTCGTAATGCAATAAAAAGGGGTTGCATTACGTTATATGTCAAGTGAGACGTTACTTTATAGTCACGGTTTTACTGCTGGCGGCTCTGATGGTTCAGGCGCAGCAGGATGTGTCCTTCGGCCATTATTGGGCGATGGAACCGTCTTTTAACCCCGCTTCTGTCGGTAAGGAACAGAAACTGAATGTCGTTATAGCCTATGCGATGCAGTTGGCCGGTTTCGAGCATAATCCGAAGACGATGTATGCCGCTGCCGATATGCCTTTCTATGCGATGAATAGTTATCACGGCGTTGGCGTGCAGATCATAAATGATGATATCGGCCTGTTTTCCCACAAACGTTTGGGTCTTCAGTATGCTTATAAGAAATCCTTGTTTAAGGGTACGTTGAGTGGTGGTGTGCAGGTCGCGGTGCTGAGCGAGGGCTTCACCGGTTCGAAGTTGGAAGTCATTGATGACGGCGACGAGGCACTTCCCAAATCGGATGTCACCGGAACGGGGTTTGACTTGAGTGCAGGCCTGTATTACACACATCGTAATTGGTATGTGGGCGTCTCTGCTCTGCACTTTAATTCTCCGACAATTGAACTGGGTGAAACCAACGAATACAACGTCTCTTCATCATATTATTTGACGGGTGGATACAATATTCAGCTTAGAAATCCGTTCTTAACAATACACACCTCTGCTTTGGGGCGTACTGACGGTGTGGACTGGCGGGCCGATATCACGGGCCGTCTGGTGTACACACATGAGAAGAAGATGATGTATGCAGGCGTGTCGTATAGTCCGACAAAATCAGTGACAGCAATGATTGGCGGTAACTTTCACGGCATCCATCTGGGATACAGTTACGAGGTCTATACAACAGCCATCAGCATTGGCAACGGAAGCCACGAACTGTTTGTGGGATATCAGACTGAACTGAATCTCTTCAAGAAAGGACGGAACCTGCATAAGAGCGTGAGATACCTGTAAAGGAAAAAAGTAAAAAACGAAGATATGGAAAGAAGTGTAAATATGAAGAAACGAAAAGGCGTGATGGCGAAAAGGTTTTTATCTTTTTACCTTTTTGCCCTTTTACTTTTTCTAACCAGTTGCTTCGGCAGTAAGTTGGCTTCGTCTGGTGGAGGCGAGGTGACAGGAACGGGCGGAAGAGCCTTCTCGGAACCGACACCTTATGGTATGACCCTCATCAAGCGGGGGCATTTGAAGATGGGTATTGAGGCTCAGGATAGTCTCTGGGGCAAGCAGACACCTATCCGTGACATTTCTGTGGACGGCTTCTGGATGGACGAGACGGAGGTGACGAACTCCAAGTACCGTCAGTTCGTGAACTATGTTCGAGACTCCATCCTTCGTGAGCGTCTGGCAGAACTCGATGAGACCTATCGGACGGTGAAGACGGACAAGGATGGCGAGGAAATCGGTACCCAGTTGAACTGGAAGAAGGCCCTGCCCAGAAAGCCGAGTGAGGATGAACAGGAAATCATCGACGGGCTCTATGTCACCAATCCCGTGACAGGCGAGAAGATGCTCGATGCCTCACAGTTGAACTACCGTTACGAGGTCTATGACTATACGACAGCAGCCCTGCGCCGTAACCGTCTGAATCCTGAGGAGCGTAACCTGAATACGGACATTGCCGTCAATCCCAATGAGGAGGTGTGGATCTCGAAGGATACGGCGTATATCGACGATGAGGGAAAGATTGTGAGGGAGACCATCAACCGCCAGTTGACGGGCCCCTGGGATTTCCTTAACACGTACATTATTAATATATATCCCGATACGACCTGTTGGGTGAACGATTTCCCCAATGCCGACAATGAGACCTATATGCGCTACTATTTCTCGAATCCAGCCTATAACGACTATCCGGTTGTAGGTGTGACATGGGAACAAGCCAATGCTTTCTGTGCCTGGCGCACGGAGTATCTGTTGAAGGGGCTCGGTCCTGCTGCCCGCTATGTGCAGCGTTATCGTCTGCCGACAGAGGCCGAATGGGAGTATGCTGCCCGTGGCAAAGAACAGAACGAGTTCCCGTGGGACAATGAGGATGTGGCCAGTGGCAGGGGTTGCTTCTTTGCCAACTTCAAGCCTGACAATGGTAACTACACGAAGGACGGTAACCTGATTACCAGTCGGGTGGGCATCTATGCTTCCAACACCAACGGTCTCTTCGATATGGCAGGCAACGTGGCTGAGTGGACATCGACCATCTATACCGAGGCAGGTGTTGAGGCGATGAACGACATCAATCCGCAGTTGAGATACAATGCCGCCATCGAGGATCCCTATCGCTTGAAGAAAAAGAGTGTACGTGGCGGTTCGTGGAAGGATCCTGAGTCGTATATCCGTTCGGCCTGGCGCTCTTCGGAGTATCAGAACCAGCCTCGTTCCTACATCGGATTCCGTTGCGTGCGCAGTCTGGCAAATACAGTTAGTGAGAAAACCAAATCTTCGAAAAAGAAATGACAACATACAGCAAACTGAATATCATCTACCGCTTACAGAAGTGGATGGATAGTGTGCCGGGGCAGACTTTCCTGAACTATGCCTATAGTTGGGGAGCCTCTATCGTGATCTTAGGTACGCTCTTTAAACTGACCCACCTGCCAGGAGCCAACTTCTTCCTGTTCTTGGGTATGGGTACCGAGGTGTTCGTGTTCTTT
>JAFWTK010000151.1 GCA_017518935.1 Prevotella sp. | reverse complement strand
GCAATAGCCTCGTTGCCTTTCATCAACACAACTTCTTGCGTCCCTTTGGTAGCAAGCGAGTTCTCGATTACTCTTTTCTCAGCCATAGTTTAGTCCTCCACTCTTTTACGATACACGGTGATACAGCCGTCCGGGCAGACAATGCCACATGAGGCACAGCCCACACAGGCCTCCTCGTTCGTCGCCTCCACATAGGGATAACCGTGCAGATTCACTTTGTTGGCCAGTGCGATGACCTTCTGAGGGCACGCAATGATGCACAATTGGCATCCTTTGCAACGCTCAGTATCCACCACAATAGCGCCTTTCATTTTTGCCATATTATCCTGTAATTAATGCATTAATTTCTGAAATTGGCTGCAAAGGTACGAATAAGTGAGCGAATAACCAAAGAAAACCGATTAAAAGTTACGAAAAACTACTATTTTCTAATAATATCACACCTTATTATTTATATAGGAAACTCTCCACCAACGCGGTGATGTCGTCGGCATTCACCTGACCGTCGCCGTTGACGTCATACTTCGTGTCGGTTGAACCAGCGAGAATCGCCTTCGACAGCATGACCACATCGGCAATGTTTTCATGACCGTCGCCGTTGATATCACCATTAGCCTCTGGCTCACCGGCGTACTCTACCATTTCACTATTATATACCTTCCAGCCCTTATCCGTAGCCACCTTCACCTGCGCAGAAGTTATCCTGTTACGGTCGGATGTCCCTTCAGATTCATTGTAAACAAACAAATCTCCATTATCACCAGCAGGAATCGTTGGCAGGCTATTGACAAGGGTCGTCATGCTCTCGCCGCTAATGTCATTGTCATAAAAAGCCAAACTCCGCAGATTCATATTCTTCGACACATCAAGGGCGGTCAATTGGTTAATAGAACAATTTAAATCGGAAAGGGCCGTATTCTTCGACACATCAAGGGCGGTCAACTGGTTCAGGTGGCAATACAGATATTCCAGAGCCGTGTTCTTTGACACGTTAAGGGTAGTCAACTGGTTCCAACCGCAATCCAGTTTAATCAGAGCCGTGTTCTTTGACACGTTAAGGGTACTTAACTTGTTATCAGAGCAAGACAGAAACTCCAGAGCCGTGTTCTTTGACACGTTAAGGGTAGTCAACTGGTTCCAACCGCAATCCAGGGTACTCAGATTCGTGTTCTTTGACACGTTAAGGGTATTTATCTTATTCCAGGCGCAATATAGACTTGTCAATGCAGTGTTCTTCGATACATCAAGGGTAGTCAGTTGGTTGTCGTTGCAAATCAGTGTTTTCAATTCCGTGAAGTATTGGATACCTGTCAAGTCTGCGATATTTTTATTATACACCTCTATTTCTTCCACGCCAGCAATCTCCGCGTCAGTGAGTATTCCGTCTCTGCCATAATTCTGTTTTGACAGCCAGTTGCGGAAGTTCTCGTCGGGGAAGTTAGTCGCGTCGATGGCAACACCATCATCCTCTGATGCCCCACAGATATATTCTACCTCCTGATAGTCAGACATCATATACACTTTCCAGCCCTTATCTTTAGCCACCTTTAATTGCGTAGGGGTCATCTTGTTGCCGTCTGGGTCTGTGTTTTCGGCGAATGATTCTTCGAAGTATACTACCATATATCCCTCTTCGCCTGCAGGAATAGTTGGCAGGCTGTTGACAAGGGTCGTCATGCCCTCGCCGCAGATGGCATTTTTATAACAGCGTAAATTCCTCAGAGCCGTGTTCTTAGACAGGTCAAGAGATGTCAACTGGTTCATGCCGCATTCCAGAGATGTCAGAGCCATGTTCTTAGACAGGTCAAGAGATGTCAACTGGTTCATGCCGCATTCCAGAGTAGTCAGAGCCGTATTCGTCGACAGGTTAATAGATGTCAACTGGTTCCTGCCGCATGACAGGGATGTCAGAGCCGTATTTTTAGACACATCAAGAGAGGTCAACTGGTTACCGCTGAAATTCAGAGAAGTCAGAGCCGTGTTATTCGATACAACAAGGGAGGTCAGTTGATTATTACTGCAACTCAGAGATTGCAGTGCCGTGTTATTCGACACAACAAGGGAGGTCAGTTGATTATTGCCACAATCCAGCCATGCCAGAGCCGTGTTATTCGACACATCAAGCGACTCCAACTGGTTATTGACGCAATAGAGTGATTCCAGCGCCGTGCAATTCGACACATCAAGGGTGGTCAACTGGTTATCGTAGCAAAACAGACCCTCCAGCGCCGTGTTCTTCGACAAATCTAGAGTCTTCAACTGATTTTCGGAGCAAAATAGTTCTTTCAGAGCCGTGAAATATTCGATACCTTGCAGGGTTTCGATTCCCATGCCGTCAATTCTCATACCTGTTATGTTAGCAATCTCCTCGTCCGAGAATTTCTCGTCTTTATCATTGTCCACCAATAACAGCCAGTTGCGGAAGATCTCGTCGGGAAAGTTCTGATCGTTGATAACTACGTCGGCCTGTGCTCCTGCGGCGATGCAGAAAAGGGCAAGGAATAGGGATATGAGTCTCTGCTTCATAATGGTATGTTTATAATAGATTAATATGGAGTGCAAAGGTAGGAAACTTTTAGTAAATAACACTCCCACTCCACGTTAAATTAAGTTAATCAAAATCTACAGACAGGCCGATACTGAAAGAAGTGCCTGTGGTAAGGGGGGAACAATAGTAATACGACTTAGGCTTATAATTGAAGAGGTTGTCAATGGCGGTGTTGAGACGGATGCCGCGCCAGAGATGGTGTTGAAGCATCAGTTTCCAGATGGTATAACCCTGATCGACATCTGTGCGGCCTGATTGGGGCTTGCCCTGGCTGCGACCTGAGAGGGCCGCATCAAGGGCATAGTGACGTGAGAAACGATGGTCGTAGCCTATCCGCCAAGTCATGGAATGAGAACGAGGCTGATAGAAGTCTGAGTAATAGACATTACCAGTCTCCTTCATCCAAGAATAGTTCAGTTTAAGCGACAGGCCGCAATCCCAGATGTGGCCCAGACTGATGTCAATGCCCCAGACCTTGATACCGTCCTCGTTGGCATAAAGCGCACTCTCCATTCCATTGTATTCAGGACCGGCGATGGTAGTGATACGCTTGTCGAAGATATTACAGTAGCCCATCAGGGTGAAATTATAGCGTCCGTCGATGAAGCCACTATTGCGGATGCGGTTGGTACGTTCGATGGCCACATTAATATTGTTGCTCTTCTCTGGTTTCAAGTCAGGATTGCCGATAATCATATACCCCATATTACCCATATCGAAGTGCATATACATCTCTTTGAGCGTAGGGGCCCGGAAGCCGCTGGCATAGTTGGCACGGAGGGTCATCCAAGGAAATTTGTAGACAATGGCAAGACGCTCGGTGAGTGCCTTCTGCGCAGAAGCGGAGAAATAATCGTATCGAACACTGCCCACCACATTGAGTTGATCAGTGATGTTCCAGTCGAACTGGGCGTAGCCGTCAACATTATCCTGCGAGTGACTGGTATTGTCGATAAACTGATAGGTCGTGAGATAGTCGTGCATATAGTCGGCACCAAGAATCAGGCTGTTCTTACCAAACGACTGGCTGAACAAGGCGTGTGCGACATGTTGCTGATTGCTGTAGTCGTGGTCATGGGTTCGTGTGCCATCAGGCAGGAAATTAGCCTTGTCGTACTGGTCGTAGGCATACGACAGTTCAAAATGACGGTCATGATTCCAGACATAACGCCCCTTCAGCCCGGCACTATAGCCGTTGAAGTGATAGTCATAGGTGTCGCGCTCACTGGTTCGGAAGAAATAGCCTCCCCGCCCTGTAAGGGTCAACTTATCCGTTGCACGCCATATAAGTCGTTCCTTGATGTTGTAGGTCTTTTGTCCATAAAGGCGGCTTAGGTTGGAATCGTCTGTCAGAACCGACTCATCGTAAGGCAGACCCTGCGCCTTCTTCATCAGTTCGATGGCAATCTCCTCGGAAGAATGTGCCTTAGGCAAGTCGACAGGATCAATCTTGGTATGCTGGAAACTTGTCTGGGAGTTCCATTTCTTGGTATTGAAAGAAAAACTGGCTCCGTTGCGCCATTCATAACCGAAGGAGTTATAACGTGAGTTGACGTTGGCAGTCCAGGGTTCCAGATTCTCACGGCTGATGATATTTATCACGCCTCCTACGGCGTTGGAACCATAGAGAGCCGACGAAGCACCCTTCACGATCTCGATGCGGCCCACATTATCAAGGTTCATGCGGTTGTAGTCCGTGTTGTCCATCGTCTCGCCAGCCATCCGTTCCCCATCGACGAGGAAGAGGACTGCATTGCCGCCAAAACCGCTCATATTGAGAGAGGTCTCCTGACTCATGGCGAAGCCGAACTCCAGGCCGGGAATTTCCTGCGTCAACAGATCCTGAATGTTGGTGGCATCAGTAATCTTGATGTCGTGAAGCGTAATGAGACGCGTGACAACAGGCACATCCTTCAGTGCCTTTGGCGAATGGGTAGCCGTCACGACGACCTGTTCAAGTTCCACGGAGTCGCGGAACGTCTGTGCAGAAAGTCCAATAACTGGCATGGACAGTGCCATGCCAGTTAAAAGGATATTCTTCACACATTCTGCCACCACTTATTTCTTGATTCCTGTAAACTGTCCTACAAAATCAAATGGCATATTGCCGTATTTCAAGGTATAGGTCACTACAACCATATTGTCATTAAAGATGGCTGTCACATCACTCACGGTATATGACTTCTCGGCCCCACTGACATTGGTCACCGTTCCAGTGTAAGAAGCGAGTCTTCCTGTGATAGTATTGCCGTTCTTTGTCAGGGAGATGCCCTTCACGGGAAGTGAAGGCAGAACCATGGCTCCCCCATCGGAGGCAGGAATCGTAAAGTCAACGGATGTGTCGGTGTTCTTGACGAACAAGTAGGTCGGATTGGCATTAAAATTCTCGCCACTGACCGTCAGGATCTCCTCACCGGTATAGGAACCTACTACCTGTGCCGCTAAGGGTGCCTCCGGCTCATCATCATTACTACTACATGAACTCATACCTAATACAAAGGTTGCTACAGCAACCATCATGGTCAAAAAACTTTTGATCTTCATAATTTATTATTTTATTTGTTGTGTTGTGTAATCGTACTCTGATCCGTATGCGCTATGCGGAATACTGAAAATGGCTATCATAAAGAGCACTGCCAGACCAACCACCCATTTGTTGTATTTCCACTTCAACGTGGCAAGGGCAGCCACAAAGAACAGGAAGGACAGGAGTGTCTTGTTGTCTGTCAGGTCTGTTCCGTATGGAAATCCTGCCCACCAGGGGCCGAAAGCCGCGTGCTGCACGAGGGGACCTAAGATGAAACCACCCACAAACAGCGTTCCCACCGTGATCCAAAGCCACTTCTTGTATTGCCTGCGTGTAACGACCAACAGGAAGGTATAGACGGCAAAGAGCATAGCCGCAAACATCAGGAGGATGTGTGGAACCAAGATGCTGGCAGGCACATCATTGCGGAAACGGATCACAAGCGGCTCATCGGCAGGATAGTCCTTTCCATTTACGGTGATGTAATACTGCAATTTCCCAGCCACAGGCTGAACGGGCAAGGCTGCCTGCCACTCTTTGTCAATCCGTTCGAAGTCCACTGTCATGTAATCGTCCGAAGTCGGATAACGACGGTAATGCAGTTGTGCATCGACATTCTGTGGAACACCTTTCAGGGTCACTATCTCATCCTTTTGCACACCACTTCTGGGCAGTTTTATTTGATAACGCTCCCCAGTCAGTTCGATGGTCACCTTCTTGGGGTAAGTTGGGCCCGTCATGCGCTGGTATATGCTCAGGACTAATGTGATGACAACAGCCAAGAGCCAATAGACCGTATTCTTCATTTCTTAGCGGGCATTAGGTGAACTTGGAACGTGATGATTTCCTCGTTTCGGAGTACTTTCACGGGGATGGTTGTATCAGGTGTGAGCTCCGACAAGCGCTCCATGTATTCATTGATGTCCTTGACAGGCTTGCCGTCGATTTCCTGAATAATGTCACCGCTCCTAATACCGGCAATATGTGCAGGTTTTCCTGCCACCACGATATCGGCACGAAGACCAGGAATACGGCTGGCACCCATCACATCGGGCATTAAACCCAACGTGACCTTGAAGTTGGCATGCTTCATAGTATTGCTACTGGGAACACTGATATAATCTGGGGTCGTAGGCATGTTTGCCAGTCGGGAGATCAGTTCCTTTGAGAAATCCAGCGTCTGCTGCATCCCGTCATAATTCAAAGTTGAAGGCACATCATCGGGGGTGTGATACTCCATGTGACCACCTGTGGTAAGGAAGAGAACTGGAATGTCTACTGCCACGAATGAGGCATGATCGCTCGGACCATAGCCATCTGGCGTACAACTGATGTTCAGGTTGGTCTGTGCTGCCACTTGCTCTGCCATTGCCTTGAATACGGAACTGGTACCTGTGCCAGAAACACTCAGGGCATGGTCACGCATACGACCCACCATATCCAGATTCACCATCGCCACGATGCCTTTTTTATCAATAGGAAGATTGATGCGCTGAGGATCATCTTGCTTCATCCATTCCAAGAAATACTTGGATCCCACAAGACCTTGTTCCTCTGCACCAAAGAACATGAAGATGATGCTTCGGGGCGAACGGACCTTCTTGAAATGTTTAGCCAGTTCCAATACCACAGCATCGCCGCTAGCATTATCGTCGGCACCAGGGTGTACCCCCAATGTGTCAGGGCGACGTGAACCGGATCCTTCGCCACCCATACCCAAATGGTCAAAATGCGAACCGACTACAATGTATTCGTTCCTAAGATGCTTGTCCTTTCCAGGAAGGACAGCAATAATGTTATGGGTAGTCACCTCCTTATCTTTCTTGGTATAGGTAAAGTCGTGATAAAAACCTTTTGCCTTCTTTGCCTTGACAACAGGCTTGAGTTTCAGGCTACGGAGTTTGTCAACGATGAATTCTGAGGCGAGGGTATCACCAAGAGTACCCGGATATCTGCCACCAAGTTCCTGTGATGCCAGGTATTCCACTACTTGCCGCATATCATCCTGCCTCTGGGCACTTAAAGGTAAAAAGGCAAAAAGGTAAAAGGGTAAAACAATCACCCATTTAGCCTTTGCCTCTACCTTGTATATTCTTTCCATCTTTTTACTTTTTTTACCTTTTCACTTTTTTCGGGTGCAAAGGTACGGCTTTTTTCTGAGCCATGCAATCCTCATTTATAAGGATTTTTGCAGGGAGAGACGGTACAAAGCGAACACAAAGTAGGCTATCAGTAACGGATAACCTACATAATACATCGTGGTAAGGCTAAAGATGACATAATCAACAGCACAGACGGCCGCCAGACCGCCAAGGTAAAGGAGGACCTGTCCCAACGACAGGTGATGGCGCACATCGTCGATGGTGGCAATGGCTACTATCACAATGGCCCAGACGGAAGTGATGAATAGTCCGAGGTGCCAAGGCAGCGTATAGGGATTGAGCGAGGGATGATAATAGAAATGTCGCCACGACTCGGGGGCGAAAAGTTGGATGCTACTGTAAAGCACAGCCGAAGAAGCCACCAACAGACAGAGCAGCGTGGGATAGAACGAGGGGATATCGTTGAAGTGGACGATCTTGGCTCCCTTGCGCATCAAACGGCGCAGGCCATAGGCTCCCCCTACCAACACACAGAAACCAAGGAAGATAAGCAGGTGAGAATCGGAGAAGAAATCGATGAACTGACTAATGGGATCGTCTGGCGACACATTGGCCAAGAGGTCGGACTCATGTACCCAGCCGAAGGTGAGTTGATCGCGCGCCACCTTCACCCACACAGAGTCGATAGAATCGGCTGGCACGGTCTTGATATCAGCCACCACCAGACGGTCATGCTTGCGGAGGATGATGGTATCTACCATTGACAACATCGGCATGGTGACATCACCAGCCTGAAACTCCGCATTCAGGATCTCCGGTATTGACATCATCTCCTGCTGCTGTTCCAAGACGGGGAGAGAGTCCTTGCTGACCACGAAATTATAGCCCTGGGTGTAATGATGGGTGGTGTAGAAGGAGATGGAGTCGAGTTGCTGCTCTGTCAGATCCCAGGCATCAGGGGTCAATGGGCCTTGGTTGTAACAAGAGCAAAGAAGAATGCAAAATGCATAATGAATAACACATAACAGGCTATGACGCATAGACGTTCATCTGACAGTGTTGACAATCAAATTCAAGACGGAAGCGGCGACCATCGCCTAAGACCAAAGAGAGAGGCTCGTGCCATGTGGGACGTTTACCACCATGTTTGACACAATAGCCCAACGCATAACGGATACAATGGCGGCACTGCATGATGGGACCTGAACCGCCTTTCAGTTCGTAGGCCGTCAGTTCCTCAGCACCATAGAACTGCTGGGAGAGGCGGTTGGAGATATTGGAAAGGTATGGATAAGAAAAATGAGAAGTGAGAAATGAGGAATGTTGATAACCTCTATTGGCAGAGCAAGGGCTCGTCTGGATATCTTTACTTCTCATTCCATATTTCTCATTTCTCATTTTCTCCATGAGCGATCGGCGCATCTCGGAAAGGACGCTATTGGGGATGAAATAGTTGAAATCATCGGGGATATCAACCTCCTCACATGTGTATATCGTATCACCCAACTTTGTGAGTTGGCGAATGATGTTTTCCCGTTGGGGCTTCTGGGCTGTCTGATGCTCAGCACTGAAATGAATGCCATTCAGTTCGAAGCCATCAGCCACAGCACGGAGGGAGAGACGGATCGGGATCCTACGCTCAGCACTCGGACGTGACAACAGCCGGTCAAATTCCTGATCACTGTTCCGATAGAGGCGCACTCCGGGTCGCAGCCCCTGAGGCATCCGGTAAGGATAGATCCGGTTGCCCACTACCCTATTGGCACGGAAACCTTCCAGTTGGCGCTCCTCATTGAAGAAACAGAGCCCGTCGCCATTCGCAAAACTGGCAGTCCCTGCTACATTGAAGGAATCGTCGCGAATTTCCTTTACAGTTCCGACAAAGGCACCGATGGCCTTCGGCGTGTCGAAAGAGGCGATGTCAGGCTGACGACCATGCAGGAAATAGGTGGTATAGCCACGATTGAAAGTTCTGTTGAGATCTGGGGTAAACGTATAATGGCACACACCCTTTGAACTGCGACAGTACTGATCGGGATGCTGACGGATAATTTGGTTGAGTCGCTGGCTATATGCCGCCGTCACATTCTTGACATACGACACATCCTTCAAACGCCCCTCAATCTTGAACGATGTGGCGCCCGCCTCGATAAGTTCCTCTAAATGATCCCTCTGGTTCATATCTTTCAGGGAGAGCAAATGACGGTCGTGCTCCACTTCCCGCCCCTCTGCATCAACCAACGAGAATTTCATCCGACAGAACTGAGCACACGCCCCACGGTTGGCACTACGACCAAAACAATGCTGGGAAGCATAGCAGATACCAGAGTAACTGACACACAGGGCTCCATGCACAAAGACTTCGAGTTCGACATCTGGTACCTCGCGATGGATGGCAGCAATCTCTTCCACAGAGAGTTCCCGGGCAAGAACCACACGGGAGAAACCTAAATCGCGTAGCCAGCGTACTTTCTCAGGGGTGCGGTTGTCGGTCTGCGTTGAGGCATGAATGATGGGAAATGAGTGTAGGAGTGCCATATCCTGCACGAGGATGGCATCAACACCTACCGCCTGCAATTCCTGTAAAAGTTGGCGGGTGGCCTCCAGTTCATCATCGTAAAGAATGGTATTGACCGTGACATAGACCTTCACTCCAAAAGGATGGGCATAATCACAGAGTCGGTGGATATCCTCAACACTATTACCTGCAGCAACTCTGGCTCCAAAGCGCGACGCCCCAATATAAACAGCATCGGCACCGTGGTCGATAGCCGCAATGCCGCACGCTAAGTTCTTAGCCGGGGATAGCAGTTCAAGCGCTTTCACTATTCACTATTACCTGATATCTTCGATATTATAAGGTGTCTCCTGATAGACATAATAGTTCACCCAGTTGGTGTAGAACAGATTGGCGTGGGAGCGCCAAGTGACCACAGGTGGGTTTGCCGGATTATTGTTCCGATAGTAATTCAGCGGAGGTGCCACATCCTTGCGGATATCCTTGTCGCGCCTATATTCCTTGTCGAGCGTGTTGGGTGCATACTCTAAATGGCCTGTGATGAAGAACTCTCGCCCACCCCTTGCCATCACGATGCTGACACCGCTCTCCTCTGATTCGGCAATCAGGTTCAGTTCTGGATTGGCGAGAATATCCTCACGGCAGATCTCCGTATGACGACTGTGGGGCATCATAAACTCATCGTCGAAGCCACGGAAGATAGGCAGACGGGGATCCAAGGGTTTTTGCGGGAAGATGCCGAACATTTTCATCGGCAACGGATATTTGGGTACCCCATAATGATAATAGAGTCCAGCCTGTGCGGCCCAACATATATATAAGGTACTCGTAACGTGTGTACGCGCCCACGCAAAGATCTCGGTAATCTCATCCCAATAACTGACCTCCTCGAACTCCAACTGCTCCACGGGAGCACCCGTTATGATCATGCCGTCATACTTCTCTTGACGCATCTCGGCAAAGTCGCGATAGAACATCATCATATGCTCGATGGGCGTATTTTTCGGTGTATGACTCTTCAACTTCATGAAACTGACATCCAATTGCAAGGGTGTATTCGAGAGCAGACGGATCAGGTCTGTCTCTGTCGTAATCTTCAACGGCATCAGGTTGAGAATGGCAATACGCAACGGACGGATATCCTGCGAATGGGCACGGGTATCATCCATCACAAAGATATTCTCTTGTTTCAGCAGGTCTATGGCCGGAAGCCTATCTGGTAATCTTAATGGCATATTTCTTTTACTTTTTCACTTTTATCAAGCAGGCCGACACATTGTCAAAGCCTCCACGTACGATAGCGGCATTACAGAGATCATTGGCATCAGCACCTTCCGTCAGCAAGATGTTAAGACGATGGTCACTCATCATGTCGGTCAGTCCGTCACTGCAAAGCAGGAAGGCATCGCCATCCTGGATATCCTCCATCTGTACCAAATCAATATAGGAACTTATGCAGCCGCCGCCAATGCAGTTGGTAATGATACTGGAATGCTTCGCATTGCCCATCATATTGCTCAGCGAGTGGTCGGTAGTCAACTGTACCAGTTCTTCGTTTCTGAGACGGTAAAGACGACTGTCGCCACAGTTCATGGAATAGAACACCCCGTTGTAATAGGCAAGTGCCACAAGCGTGGTTCCCATCCCCTTACACTGTTCGTCTGCCTTACCCTTGGAGTCGAGAATCATATTGATGGATTCAAGCCATTCCACAATCATCTCGTTAAAGGAACTGGCATCCAGTCCTACAGGGAGGTCGCTGAAAAAAAACTGCAAGTTGTGAAGCACGTCACTACTGGCCACCTCACCGCTCAGATGACCTCCCATACCGTCGGCAACAGCCATCATAAAACGGTCTTTGTCTCCCAGTTCAAGTTGCGTGCTGTATTCATCGTTTCGGATAAACTGATATCCCACGAGGATCATGTCCTCATTATCATGTCTCACACAGCCGATTCTACACGCTGCTGATATTTCAAGCCCAATGATTTCGCTTTTCACTGTACACTATTCACTTCTATCTGACCATCACCTGCAAATTGATATTTGCAATCGTCAGAATATCACCATTGTTAAGTGCCATGTCCACATCCGGCTGCAACGGACGCTGGTTCACCTTCGTGCCGTTCGAAGAGTGCTTGTCGGTAATCATCCAACCGCTACCGGCCTTGTACTTCAACTGCGCATGAACACCAGAGACGTATGCATGCTGCTCGAAGAACTGGGTATAAGGTCCCTTACGACGACCGATGACAGCCCCATTGATACCCACGACACGGATATTAAGACTGTCGTTGGCAAGAGTCAGCACAGGAACACCTGGTGCTGACGTACGCTGCTGCACCAGCGGAGCAGCCACGCCCCCGACGACAGATGCAGTCACGGCAGACACATTGGCCTGCAGACTCTCAGACATGCCAGGCTGAGCCTGAGACGGCTGACGCTGTTCATCCGGAGACACCATCAGTCCACCACAACGTGTACAACGACGTCCAATCCCCACGTGCCCACACTGGTTACAAAACAACAAAGCCTGCCCACACTGGTCACAGAAATGGGAGTCGTTGTCTATCTCTTCTTTACATGTAGGACAAATAATCATATCTCTTAATCAATATCTTCTGGTAGTATCAACTGGTAGGTCTCCCTCGTCACCTGATCCGACGGCAACTGAGACACACGCTCAGAGAGTTTCTGGATGGTTGAGTCGAGCAAGTTGCGCATCTCACGGGCATTACCCCAGTTCTCGTTCTTGCTGACAACCATGCGATAGATCTTATCCAGCAACTTGAACTCTGCCTCCGGCGACAGCGTATACTGATCTTTCTGGGCCATACCCTTGAAAATGGCCAGCAACTCGTCTTCGTTATAGTCGTCAATCTGCAACTTATGGGTAAAGCGACTGGCAAGACCGGGATTGATCTGCATGAACTCCTCCATCTTATCCTTGTAGCCTGCGGCAATGACCACGAACTTACCACGGTCATCCTCCATACGCTTCATCAGGGTGTCGATGGCTTCCTTGCCATACATATCGCCACCGTCACTCAGCGTATAGGCCTCGTCGATGAAAAGGATACCACCCATAGCCTTGTCGCACATATTGTTGACAATCTTAGGCGTCTCACCCATATACTTTCCGACGAGGGTTGCACGACTGGACTCGATGACACGGGATGTCGGCAGGATATCCATCGCCTGGAGCACCTCACCCATCTTACGGGCGATGGAGGTTTTACCGGTACCTGGATTACCTGTCAGGATGAAGTTCATCGACATCTGCTGTACACTACCCGCACCAGCAGCAGCACGTTGTTTCATAAACATGCTCTGTACAGCCAGACGACGGATGGAGTTCTTGACGGTACGCATGCCGACAAACTCGTCCAGTTCGTTAAGAACTTCATCAAGCGGACGGGCTGTCTCATTCTGAGCCATCGGCAGGTCAGCCGTCGTCAGACGGAACATATCCTCCTCCTTGAAGTTCGGATCGTTCATCAACGTGACAAGACGCTGACTCTGCTTCTCCACAGCCTCGTTGAAGATACGACGTGCCTCACGGGCATTGCCGAAGTTCTTGTCACGACGCAGGTAGAGTTGTTCGAACTGACGGTGGATAGCAGCCTTTGTATTCTCGTCGACGGTAAATTTCTTTCCTGCAGCGAGGTTGAGGAATATCTGCGTCAGTTCATCTGGTGTATAGTCGTCGAAATGAATGGTCTGTGTGAATCGGCTCTTCAAACCCGGGTTCGTGTCGATGAAGTCGTGCATCTGATCCGTGTAACCTGCCACGATACAGATGAACTTGCCACGATCATCCTCCAAACGTTTCAAAAGGGTATCGATGGCCTCAGCACCAAAGGAGTCACTGTCATTCGACTTCAAGGTGTAAGCCTCATCGATAAACAATACGCCACCGATAGCCTCGTCTACCAACTGGTTGGTCTTGATGGCCGTCTGACCAGAATAACCTGCCACGAGTTTGGCACGGTCAGCCTCCACCAGTTGTCCACGGGAGACAATACCAAGTGTCTTGAACACATCAGTCATGATACGGGCGACCGTGGTCTTACCAGTACCTGGATTACCCGTAAAGACATAATGCTTCCCCTGGAAGGTATTGTTCTCTCCACGCTTGATCTGTAAGTTGAGGAAGGCGGCAAGATTGGAGATTTCCTTCTTGACACCACCCAGACCGACAAGACCGTCAAGGGCCTTGAGACATTCCTTATAGTCAACCGTCTTCGGGGCCTCGTACGGAACATCCTGGTCTTCAATGGTCATCAACTGCTCATTACTCATCGACGAGATGTCTGCACCCTGCAAGCGCTGGGCCTGTTTCTTACATATCTGGTCGAAGAGACTGCGCATCGTACGTCCATTGGCAAAGTCCTTGCCACGCGAGTCGTACTTCTCCTGGATCATCTTCTTCGTCAGGGCCTCAGCCTGTGGCGAGAAGATATATTTCTTTGCCTTTGCAAAGACAAGCATAATCTGATACAACTCATCAGGCGAGTAGTCCTCGATGTTGAGGAAATAGTTGAAACGGCTGCGGAAGCCTGGATTGATACGGAAGAGATTCTCCATCTCCGTCCGGTAACCGGCGGCGATGACCACGAACTTGCCACGGTCGTCCTCCATACGCTTCATCAACTTCTCCAAAGCCTGGGCCCCTTGGTTATCTCTATCTCCGGCAGAACTGACAGGAGCCAGGGTATAGGCCTCGTCCACAAAGAGGATACCACCCATAGCCTTGTCGCAAAGACGGTCTACCACCTTCGGAGTCTCTCCCTGATAGGGACTGACCATCTTGGCACGGTCAACCTCCACGACATGTCCACTATCCAGATAACCGATAGCAGCCAGAATCTCACCCAACTTACGGGCAATGGTGGTCTTACCAGTACCAGGATTACCCGTCAGGATGATATGCATCGACATTTTCTCCTGCTCACCCAATCCACGTTCCTGACGCTGAACGGCATTCTGCACTGCATAGGCAATCTCACGGACAGCACTCTTCACCTCACTCATACCGATGAAGTTGTCGAGATCCTTCAGGATGTCCTCAATCGTACGCTCTTCCGGCACATAGCCCTTGATGTCAGACTTCTCCACCACCGTAGCCTGTGCGCCACGGGTGATAAACTGTGTGAAGATATCCTCAGCCGTCTTTGTGGCCAGATGGGCGTAACCAAATGTCTCGTCCTTGATTTTCACCTGATATTTGAAGAACCGCTTCAACTGATCGTCGGCCTCCGGGGTGAAGTCGGCAATGCCATAACGGGTCTTCAGGCTCATCTTACAGATATCCGTCAATTCCTGATAACCTGGCGACGGCAGACGGAACGTGTACTTGAATCGGTTTGTAACCGCAGGGTTGTTTTCTAAGAAATCATCCAGACCCTTGGGAAGACCGGACATAATCACGATTGGATTGTCCTCCCACTTGTCCATCTCGACAAACAACTTGTCGAGGGGATTCACCTGATTAGAATACTTATCAGGCAAGAGTTTCTGCACATTGTCAAAGAAAAGAATACCATCCTTTGCCTTCTTGATGTTATCATCCCATTTGTCGACGAAACGCTGATAGTCAACAGCGTCTACCATCGTCAACTTCGGCCTTGCAATGATCTTGTTCTGGTAGAAATAGTCGCGGAGTATTTCTGCAAGTGCAGTCTTACCCGTACCTGTCTCACCGATAATGATTGCATTCACCGAAACACGGGCTTGGGCAATGTCCTTTCTGGAACGCAGAAAAGTATAGGTGTCGACTATAGTCTTTAACTGCTTCTTCACATCGTCAAGACCAATAAGCCTGTCGAGCAGATTCTGACTGACCAGTGGCTGTCCGCACCACTTGCAGAATTTCGCTATGCTTCTGTTATCTTTATGGCAATGTTCGCAAATCATTTAGTCTTCGTTGTTTTCTATCTGTTGTATAATCTCAGTGGGATTGGCATCCTCCAAATCCTCACTGCTGGGGTTCTTTACATTCATCAGGCTCGGACTATACACAACGAAAAGCGTCACATAGATGAGAGCAAGGATACTCCATAACACATAGTGAAGTACACTCTCGCCACTGATGGAGCGCACCTGTTCGGTCACATCGTCGAGAAGCCCGAACTTAGAGCCCTTGAAGCGATAGGATTTCGTCTTGAACGTATAATAGAGCGGCTCAAGCAACGATGACTTGATATCGTTGTCGAGCACTTCTGATATCAGTTTACTGTCAGCCTTCTGGTCGCCACGGAAATCCGTCAGATGACAGATAAGCATATAGACTAGCGTGATGGCCACAATGGCCAGACTAAACAAAGACGGATGCGACTGTACAATATATTTTAATATTATAATAGGTATAAACGATGATGCCAGTCCCAAGAGACCCCACAGCAATGAGAAGAAGAAACCGTAGCCACGGAAGTAGGCTCTTGTCGCCACGATGATGGCCGTCATGCCTCCTAACGGCAGACCGACGGTCAGGAACGGATGCGCCATGATATATTCATGGTTCATGCCGAAGATCAGCACCAGCAGGATCCACGCTCCCGACAAGGCATAGAAAATCCAGCGCCAGACATTCTCCTTGCCCTTGGCACGCCGCCAGTTGCTCTTCACGCTCTTCACCCTGTCGGATGTCTCCTGACGGGCATCCACAAAACGCTTGTAATAGGTCTGCGTCTTGTCAATGTGTCCGATGGCATTCAACCAGTCCTCCAACGTATGCTCATAAGAATACGGTTCGGTGAAGTCGGCATTCGGGTCTTCATGATAGAAAGCCGCCATCCACTGGATGAACGAGCCGTTACGGATCTCCTGACGGATTGAGCCATAGTAACGGGAATCAATATCCCGGCCGTCGGTCAGTTCCGTACCGTCAGCCAACTGATAGACTGGTGTAGAACCCAAGATACGGCAGAAACGGTAGAGTGCCGTCCTGGCATCGTAGACACCCAGACGCTCTTTGTTCTCTTCGCTCTTGAAGTCGAAGCAGCGGTTCGCCTCGTTGAGTATCTCGTTCCAGCCATGCAACTGAGCGAAATAACAGAATCTGCCTCCCGGCTCCAGGAAGTCGTCGAACTCCTTAGCCACCTCCTCGTCGCTCAGTCCTTGCGCCTCCTTCAGACGGTCTTGCAACAGGTCACCGACACCGAGTGGCGTATGGGCAAACCGTAAGTCATAGGCAGCCTCACGGTCCAGATTGTAAAGTACCTTGTAGGCTAACGACTTCGAGTAGGGCTGACCTTGCGTCAGGATACGAAGACTCTCACAGGCCATCTTATCCTCATGACTATACATCCAGGACAACAGACGACCATCCGTC
>JAFWTK010000016.1 GCA_017518935.1 Prevotella sp. | reverse complement strand
GCATCGGTGGGTATGCGTTCTGTGGCTGCTCAGCCTTAACCTCTGTCGTTATTCCATCGAGTGTGACCAGCATCGGATCGTATGCGTTCTCTGGCTGCTCAGGCTTAACCTCTGTCGTTATTCCATCGAGTGTGACCAGCATCGGCAAATCCACGTTCTATAGCTGCCCAAATTTAGCCAACCTCTGTTTCGACGGTACCGAGGCGCAATGGAATGCTGTGGCGAAGGGTTCTTATTGGAATGATGGCGTATCTTCTGACTTCACGGTACGCATGCCTTGCGCCGTCACGGCGTCGGCCAGCGAAGCGAGCATCACCATCCCCTACGGACAGGAGTGGACGGACATCCCCGTCACCCTGAACAGCCTGACGATGGGCTGGTTCTGGAACGAGGAGGGACAGGCCCGCGTGGCCGATGCCGTGGCGGTGACGCCCTTGGTGGGCAGCGGCGCAGGCACGAGCCTCACATTCACCGACAGCAATGATGCGACGCTGACAGCCCGCAGGGGTGCCGGGGCGCACACCAACACCAGCGGTCTTTCGGAGACACTCACCGCAGCAGGGCAGAGCGCCACGCTATGGGTACACATCCCCGATGAGGTATGGGCGTCTGCTGCTGCGGGCGACTACTCCACGTATCTGAACTTCGATGCCGTGTTTATCAGCAACGCCCCCGCCGAGACCTACGCCTATAGCCTCGGCAGCGGAGCACAGGTGCTGCTAAGCCTCACCATCCCTGAAGCCATCACGCTGACTTTCGATGCCAACGGCGGTTCAGGCACCATGGATGACGTCAGCGACCCCAAGGGCTACGATGTGCAGTTGCCTGCCTGCACCTTCACCGCGCCGGATGGCAAGGACTTCCTCTGTTGGAACACCCAGGCCGACGGTACAGGCACGCGCTACTACGTCGGCAGCCCGTACACCTTCAGCGAGAGCCAGACACTCTATGCCGAGTGGGGCGAGGGATACGTCATCGACCTCACGACCACGGCAGTGGGAGAGTCGGTGGTTATCCCCTTGGGGCTGTCTGCCCAACTGACCCAACTGACGGGCTACTTCAACAACGAGGCCGACCCGATGGGCTTAGACCTGGACCTGGACGGTGTGAAAGACCTTGCGATAGAGCAGACGTTTGATGAAGTGAAAGAAGAAATGACAGCCAGCGTGACGAAACTCACCAGCCTGACGGAGAACTACCGCTTCCTGCTCCCCGCGCCCACCGAGGAAGGTGAGTACGGCAGCGTGCTCATCAAGTTTGCCAGCGACGGGAAGACCGTGGAGCCGGTCGATATCGAAATGCTCTACGACGACAATGGCACCTATAACAGCGGGCAACTACTTGCCCTGAAGGACGGCCGCACCCACAACCTGATGCTTAGCGGCCACACAATCCACACCGACGGCAAGTGGGACACGCTGTGCCTGCCCTTCGACATCGACGACTTCAGCGGCACGCCGCTCGACGGATTCGCCGTGAAGGAACTCGACACCGAAACAGCCCACGACGGTCACGTGACGGGCATCGACGGCATGACACTATACCTGAACTTCAAGGATGCCACCCGCATCGAGGCCGGCAAGCCTTACATCGTGAAGAAGAGCGGATTGGGCAGCATCGTCAACCCTGTGTTCTACGGCGTCACCGTGACTACAGCCACCAGAGAGATTCCCAATCCTTACCGTTACAGTTACGAAGACCCGGAATTCATCACCGCAGCCGTGCCGACGGACGTCGACTTCACGGACGGCAAGTTCTGCGGCAACTACGACCCCGTCAACATCAGCGGCGAGGACAGGAGCATTCTCTTCCTCGGGGCAGCAAACAACCTGCACTTCGCCAACGACGAGACCCTCAGAGCCCTGCGCGCTTACGTACAGATTGACAAAGAGGCCCAGCCTACGGCCTACGCCATCGACCTCGGCAACGGCGAGACCCTCAGCGGTACGTTCATCTCACTGGGTGACGCCAATGGCGACGGCGATGTGGATATTGCTGATGTCGTGTGCATTGTGAACTATATTGTAGGCAAACCGAATACTAACTTTGTGCCCGCAGCTGCTGACGCCAACAAAGACAATGCTGTGGATATTGCCGATGTTGTATACATTGTCAATTACCTAGTGGGCAAAATCAGCAATCTGGCTCGTCGCATCGACAGAATTCTGCCAGAGCCCGAGTGATCACAAGCAGTAATCATGGTCACAGGGGGACAGATTTGATCCTATGACTTCTTTTATGTATCATATTTAGGTTTAGAAGAAGGTGTAATAATAAACAAAACAAATGAAAATGAAAAGGGTAATAGTCGCAGCAACTACTTTGTTGCTTAGTGTATGTACAAACGCCCAAAATGATGTTGGCAGATGGAGCCTTCAGCCAAAGGCTGGTATTAATCTGGCTACGATGACGAACGACGATGAGGCCAAGACTCGAATTGCGTTCGTGGCTGGAGCCGAGTTGGAATATCAGGCAACACCCTTGCTCTCTGTCTCGGCTGGTGCCCTCTATTCTCAGCAGGGATCCGACGCAGATAGCCAGGGCATGAATGGAACAATTAAGATGGATTATGTAAATATTCCGATTCTTGCCAATTTCTATGTCGCCAAGGGATTTGCCGTCAAAGTCGGAATACAGCCGGGATTCCTTGTCAACGACAAAGTGAAAGTGTCGTCAAACGGCGTTTCCGCTGAGGTTGGGCTAAAAGATGCCTATAAGGCGGCTGGAATCGACGCGGATATATCCTCCTTTGATCTTGCAATCCCTCTTGGCATATCTTATGAGTTTAACCATGTTGTGTTGGATGCGCGTTATAACCTAAGCCTG
>JAFWTK010000150.1 GCA_017518935.1 Prevotella sp. | reverse complement strand
ATTATATTACTACTTTAGTTTTGTTCTACCATACCATCATCTTGACCGCCTTTTATCCAAATATCTGTCACATCTGTCACATCGTAACTGCGAACAATAGACTTGGGTGATCTCTCTAAAAGGCAAATTTCAATAGCGGCTGTTATATCATAGATATCAGTTTTGCCATCCTCGTCCACATCAGCCAGAAAACTGAAGGTTCCATCTAAATAGAACTCTATAATGAGTGTCACATCATAGACATCAATGGTACCGTCCTCATTGACATCACCCAGCAAAGCGATGTTCTTATTGGCAATCTGATAGTGTTTCAGGGGAGTACTGATATATTCAATTCCATCTGCCAACATCAGCACACCCTCCACAGTCTGCTCTTCCCCATTCTCAACGATAGTGAAACTGGTCTGTGCGGAAACAGCCAACGGCAAGCAGAACAGACAGAGTAAAAGAAATAATTTATTCATCGTTTCCTCCTTCCTGTATTGGTTCGTCAAAATCAAGGGCATAGGCCTCGTTGGCACTACCCGCGGGGAGTTCCAGCCATGCTTTGTTGGCCTTCATCACCGTATTAGAATTCTTGAAGAAGCCCAGACGTCCGGAACTGGAGCCCACACCAAGCACATACACCGCACCTTGACTGAACGTGGTGGTGTTATGCAAGTCGAGTTGGGCAGAATTATTGGTTCCACTCCTATTGTACTGATAATCGAAGGGAGTGTCTTCGTTCTGGTAATATGTTCCCTTCAGCAGGTTGGTACCCGTGTAATTCGTGGCAGTAGTGGCGGCAGGGGCATACTGAGCAGGGGATGTCGTGCTATCTCCCAAACCTGAAATAGTATTCAGTGGACTATAAAGCGGCACCTCACTGGTCAGGTTCAGGTAACATGCCGAAGGGTCATTAGACGCACACTCCAGCACCACTGGCGTGCCTGCAGGAATGGTTCCGTCTATTTTCTGCTTGATTACCTTTACCGTCCCGTCGTCTTGATTTTCCACACCTGTGACGACATAGGCATTGAGCACATCACCACCGAGAGTATAGGCGAAGGGCACATACATCGTTGTATAATACTTTCCCTTATACTCCAGCGTCGCCTTCACATTCAGTTTGGAAACTGATTCGGTATACCATTTGGCGTTGTTGTCACTGTTTGACTGAGTGATACCAAAGGAACCATTGTCATCAATAAAATAGCGCGTTCCCAAGTTGGCATAACTAACAAACAAGGATTGTCCAAGGGCGAATGCCAAACTATTATAACTGATATTCTCCACACCGGCAGCCTTAATCTCTACAGAAAATGTATAAGGAGAAGAAGAACTGATCGTAGTATAAATATCCTTGAATATTGGTCTTACACTTGCCTCATACACACCTGTTGTCAGGGTCAACAAACTTGTTCCCTGACCGATGATATTGAATTTTGAGCCATTACCTTTTTGCAGATAGACAATCGTTGAAGCGTCTATTCCATCAGCATCTTCCACCAAATGGATGTCATTTTTCAATAATACCCCCGCACCATCGATAATGATAGGCTTAACAACACTCGTGTGATCCTTAACATTTGAAAACCCACCGGCAATTTGGGGTTTGTTGCCGAAATGCCTGTCATTTGTTTGTCCAAATAGGAACTGATAACTGAACTTATCATTGGCCATGCTGATATAACGGCCGCTCCCTGCATTCTTTACACGATAATAGCCAGCCCGGGGCTGTGCCATCGCAGGAAGACAGCACAGCACCAAGAAGGTAATGATTATATAATAATGTCTTTTCATATAATCTTTAATGAGTTTCCAAATAAATGTCAATCAACAATTGGATATCATAGACGTCGATTTTGCCATCTCGATTGATATCAGCGACATCATGATCATAGTTCTCATATATGTATGGCTTCGTAAAATCGTTATCCAAATAAATCTCCAGAAGTGCATTGATATCGTATACATCCACATTGCCATCCCTGTTCACGTCTGGCCATACGGGAAGTTTCACTGGATCATTTTCATCGATGAGGAAAGCCTCGTTGGCTTTTACCTTCTCCCAAATGTCATGGAATCCAAGAATGTTGTCTCCTTCGTAGCCCATGCCCAGGACACGCAGATTCTCTACATCTCCCAGGTCATCGCCGGAAAGCCCGAAGAAATAT
>JAFWTK010000149.1 GCA_017518935.1 Prevotella sp. | reverse complement strand
GGCAAAATCCTGAGCAACTTTTTGTTGCTCAGGAACTTATAAATAAAGTTAAATCAAAGTGTTGCGGAATTAAGGTTATCATAAAACATTCATCGAAAAGTACTTCAAGAATATCTATACGGACGGAGAAGAATGGGAACATGAAAAGGCTATTCGGGCAATGCTGCCTACCAAACAACTGGAACTGCGGATAGCCGAACTCGACACGATGAAGGTTGAAAAACAATGGTCGCCAGCCATGAAGGAACTGGTCAGACTATGCTGGCAGATACAAACTTTTAGGCGAGTATCGACGACCCCACCAAGAGAACTGAATAACGCGGCCAATGTAACCGGCTTGCCGCTTGCTACCGAAGGGACGCAAGAATCCTCCATAGCCAAAGAGAAACTGATTGCCTGGCAGCGCGATGCAGTAGTTGCGGAACTGGATGCTTTCGAGCGACTCATTAAAGACCCTAAGATGGTCTATTGTCCAGAAATAAGTGATTTTATAGATTTCAATATCGATATCGGTACACTCCTCCCGGATTTTATTGCCCGTGAGAAAACCATCTGGAAATTACGGGATCAGATGAGTAGAGAATTTAGGCTACTCGACAGTGATGAGATTGCCGAAACGTTGGCCAATCTGCCTCTCGCCTATCAACAATGGTTGCTGGCGTGGCAGAACATCTACCGTGAGGAATATAACAGATTGGAGGGGAAAGAAATCGTTGGTGACACCTTACAGGGCGTTCCTGATTCGTTGGTCTTCCAGACGCTGTGTGAGCGTTATCGTGGACATACTATCTTTGTCCATTTTTTGCAATACGTCAACTCGGAAATTGTGAAGAATGTTATTTTACCGTTACAACGTGAACTGGCTGACCTTGATATCGTGTGGGTGAATGTCTATAATAGCAATATAGATTTGAAGCACAAGTATGCCGGATGGGATAACGCTAACTGGCTGCGATATTATACGAAGTTGCAGGGCGAACATTATTATTTTAACCAGTCAAGTCGCATCGACCGGATTAAGGATTTAAACAAAACCATGGGCATCAGCAATTCCTTGGAAGCCTATTGTATCGTTTCACCTGACGGCAGAATCGTCCGCAATAGCGATTCTAAGCCTGTACCGATCTGGTGGATGAACAATGAAGACTATCTCGGCATCCGCCAATGCCTCCTCAAGACGGCCAGCCCTCGCTAACCGTTCCTCCTGCGTTTCGCCTGTAACAGGGGGACTTTTGTTACACAAGGCAAAAACTTTTTGCTTGCACAACCAAGTTCCCTGCTACCGCTTGTCTTTTTGGATAGATTATGAAAATTATTCTCTCAGCATAATTTTATTTGCATAATTCAAATATAACTATTATAAAGCTGACAGGCCATGTATCGTTGCTATAGATGAATTTCAGCAAGTCACTAAATACCCAGAAGGAAATATCGAGGCTTTATTGAGTGGACGAATTCAGAAATTAGTCAATACTCATTTTATTTTTGCTGGTTCAGAGCGACGTCTTATGAACGAGATGTTCTTTTCTGATAAACGGAATGCCATCGCTGCAGACCGCTGTGTAGAAAAACCTACTAAGTTTGCTAAGAATCCTTAAATTACACATGTTTGTGATTCACAAATTTGTGTAATTGCGACAAAATGTTTATCTTTGTACTCAAAATGAGAGAGTTATGGAAAAGAGTTTTGTTTATGGAATTGCTGTTACAGACTATAATTTTACAGGTAGGACTGAAGAAACTCGTCGTCTGAAATCCAACTTTATAACTGGAATCAATTCTGTTTTAATATCTCCACGTCGCTATGGAAAGACTTCGCTGGTAGATCACGTTTGCCGTAACTTGGACAGAGAGGATATCATTATTGTCAGACTTGACATCTTCGGCTGTAAGACAGAGTATGAATTTTATAATGCTCTGGCTGTTGCAGTTTTAAAACAGACCGCCTCAAAGATACAACTATGGATGGAGGAGGCTCGTGACTTTCTTGTCCGCCTCACTCCAAAAATTGGAATACCTGTCGATCCTATCTCTGAAATAAGTGTCTCGCTTGGGATAACCCCTGAGACGCATTCGCCAGAGGAGATACTTAATATGGTGGAAGTCATTGCTAAACGCAAAAACCGCCATATCGTGGTGTGTATTGACGAGTTTCAGCAAGTGGGAGAGTTTGAAAATACGAAACAAGTACAAGCAAGACTGCGTTCTGCTTGGCAACATCATCACTACACTTCATACTGTCTCTATGGCAGCAAGCGTCACATGATGAGTAATATATTTCTCAATCGTAGTATGCCGTTCTATCAGTTTGGCGATCTTTTGTGGCTACAGAAGATACCAACCTGTGATTGGCTGGATTATATCATCAATCATTTCGAGGCAGAGGGGAAGCACGTCTCTCAACAAATCGTTGAGCGCATCTGCGAAGTAGTGGACAACTACCCTTCGTATGTTCAGCATCTGTCATCAATCCTTCTTAACCGTTTGCCTGAGGGTGGTACTGCTACTGGAGAAATGATGTCGCCTGCAGTTTCTGAACTGATTAGTACCAATGAAGCATTGTATATGCAACAGGTAGAGCCTCTTTCTGCTTATCAGATGAATCTATTAAAGGCTATCGTCTCTGGCATTCATTCTGGTTATAATGAAAAACGCGTCCGTTCTATGTTCGACTTAGGCAGTCCATCAAATCTAGTACGATTGCGTGATGCACTTATCGAGCGCGATCTCATCTATTCAGAGATGCGGCAGTTATATCTTACAGATCCCGTCTTTGGATTATGGTTTAGAAGAAGATTCTTATAAACACGCGGGGTCAGGACTGTTGTGCAGGATTCAACTCGAACTTGATTTCGAGGGGAAATCCCTTACTCAATGCTGATGATGATGCGGCGATAGGCTGGCAAACGGAAAGGGCCGTTGTCGTGAACCTCACAGATGAGGTGCAGTTCACCTTTGTCTGCATCAGCAGGAATCTGAATGTTGGTTTTGGACTGATCCGCCTGAGTGATGATAACCTTGGAAGTGCCATCTCAGG
>JAFWTK010000148.1 GCA_017518935.1 Prevotella sp. | reverse complement strand
GATTGACGCTGTGAAGAAGCATGGCTGGGATGGCGAGTGGTATCTCCGCGCCTACGACTTCTATGGACGCAAGATCGGCTCCAACGAATGCGAGGAAGCCAAGATCTTCATCGAGTCGCAGGGCTGGTGTACGATGGCAGAAATCGGTGCTGAGGACGGCTTAGTGGCCAAGAGCCTCGACTCCTGCAAGAAGTACCTCGAATGCGAGCACGGTATGGTGCTCAACAACCCGGCTTTCACCAAGTACATCTATGAATACGGTGAGATCTCGTCATATCCCGAGGGCTACAAGGAGAACGCAGGTATCTTCTGCCACAACAATCCTTGGGTCATCATTGGCGAGTGTATCGCAGGTCGAGGCAACGATGCATGGAGCCACTATGCCAAGATCCTACCCTCGTACGTTGAGGAGAAATATCAGACACTGCACAAGGTAGAGCCTTACGTTAACTGTCAGATGGTGGCGGGAAAGGATGCCTACAAGCCCGGCGAGGGTAAGAACTCGTGGCTCACGGGTACGGCAGCCTGGATGTGGTACACCGTCTCAGAGTTCATCCTCGGCATCAAGCCCGACTACGACGGTATCCGCATCGATCCCTGTCTGCCTGAGACAGCCACCGACTACACCGTACAGCGTAAGTTCCGCGAGGCAGAATACACCATCACCATCCACCCCAACGGTACACAGAAAGGCGTGAAGACCATCACCCTCGATGGCGCCAAGGTCGATGGCACGGTGATCCCCTACTCCCCTGGCAAGCACACCGTAGAGGTTACGATGTAACCACAATGAACCCCGAAAGACGATCGCTTTCGGGGTTCATTTCTGATTACTTTTTATCAATGCGTTTGGACAGGCCGATGGCACCAGCGGGGCAGACGATGCGACAGAGATGACAGCCGACGCATTTGGTACCAACGATGTGAGGCTGGCGCGTGGCTTTGTCGAAAGTGATGGCCTGATGACCGCCATCACGGCAAGACAGTTCACAACGTCCGCAGCCCACACACCGTTCACGATTGATCTTCGGATAAACGACTGTAGAGCGGTCAAGATCGGTAGGTGTGGTGAAGGATGACAGTTCCGAGCCCACAAGGTCGCTCAACTGACGGACACCATGTTTGGCCATATAGCGCTGGAGACCCAGCACAAGGTCGTCGATGATGCGATAACCGTATTGCATCACCGCCGTACAGACCTGCACATTGCTACATCCCAACTGGATGAACTCCAAGGCATCGCGCCAGGTCTCAATGCCTCCGATACCACTAAACTGGATACCTTTCATTACTTGATTTTGCGCCATGTCCAGAATACAACGCAGGGCAATGGGTTTCACGGCACGACCTGAATAGCCGGAGATGGTGCGTTGTCCTGACACCTCAGCCTCGTCGGCCATCGTAACCGACTTGATGGTATTGATGGCAGAGATGGCATCAGCACCGGCAAAGAAGGCTGCCAGAGCAGGATGATAGATATGTGTGATGTTGGGTGTCATCTTCGGAATGACGGGTATCTTCACGGCCTTCTTCACAGCAAAGGTGTAGGTGACCACCAGTTCAGCATTTTGTCCCACATCGCTGCCCATACCTGTTATCTTCATCTGGGGACATGAGAAGTTCAATTCGACGGCATCACAGCCAGCCTGCTCGGCTCGGTGAGCCAGTTCTATCCATTGCTCCTCAGTCTGTCCCATGATGCTGGCAATAACTACCTTCGAGGGATAGTCCTCTTTGAGTCGGCGTAAGATGTCGAAATCCATATCAGTGGGATTCTCACTCAACTGCTCCATATTGCGGAAACCATAGAATTCGCCATGCAGCCCATTGCTGTGAACGGCATCGAAACGGGGCGACACCTCCTTGATCTCCTGTAAACAGATGGTCTTATAGAACACACCGCCCCACCCCGCCTCAAAAGCACGAGCCACCATCTCATAGTTGGTGCACACTGCCGAGGAGGCCAGGAAGAAGGGATTCTCGCAGTGGATGCCGCAGAAGTCGATATCCAGACTGGGATAGTCGACAGTGACATCGTCGGGACTAATGCTGCGAAGCAACTCCTTCAACGGGATGGTTCCGTCGAAGCGGATGCAAGCCTTCTCAGCCGCCTCCAAATCGGCATCGCTACACGCTGCCACCCATCGCGTAGCCAGTTTGTGGTTATCAAAACGGATAGCGCGAATGGCTCTCGCAGGGTCACCCGTCTTACACGCTATTGTACAAGGTGCCTCCTGACACATCAGGCACCTGTTGGCTTCTTCGTAAATATTGATTCGTTTCAAGGCTGTACTCCGTTAAATCGTAATTTCTATCAGATTGTCCTCAACACCCTTAATGGTACTCTCATAGAAGCCGTCGCCAGTGGAACGGGGCTCACATTCCACATGGTAACCCTCCGCTTCGAGTCGCTCCGTCAGGTCATCTACCTTTTCCTTACTGCCTACCGAGATAGACAGGTGGGCATAGCCCGTACGGTTGGGTTTCTTGGTATAGTCCAACATCACAGGACGGTTCATCAGTTCCAGTTTCGAACCATCGTCGAAGGTCATAAAGAAAGACTGAAAACCCGTACGGGGATTATGGTACTTGTCGCTCGCCTTCGCCTCGAAATACCTGACGAAGAAGTCCCTTGCTGCTTCAAGGTCGTTGACGTACATTGCAATGTGATTGATTCTCATATCGTTTCGTTTTTAGTTTTCAATTGACAAAGATAGTCAAAATAATTCTAAGTGATACTTTTAGGCACCAAAAATTAAGATTGTTTATGAATAAAGGAGACGGAGACACTGACGAAAAGGCAGAGGATTGTGACGATTTGGCGGATTGGAAGAGGGCGGCACACTATTTGAGCGACAAAGATCAGAAACAATTTAATAAAGGAGGACAAAATTATGACATTAGACAAATTTACCATCAAAGCCCAGGAGGCCGTGCAACAGGCTGTGAATACAGCACAGTTGAACGGTCAGCAGGTGATAGAGCCTGTACATATTCTGAAAGGCGTATTGGAGAAGGCGAAGGACGTATGTGCCTTCATCTTCCAGAAACTCGGCGTGAATGCCCAACAGATTGAAATGCTCGTGGACAGCGAGATCAAGCATCTGCCAAAGGTACAGGGTGGGCAGCCGTATCTCTCAAGTGATAGTAATAATGTACTCGTGCGTGCACAGGAAACGGCCCAGAAAGGTGGCGATGAGTTCGTCTCGGTAGAGCCCATCCTGTTGGCCCTGCTCAACGTGAACTCGACGGCCTCACGCATCATGAAAGATGCAGGCTGCACGGAGAAAGATATGCAGAAAGCCATTCAGGAGTTGCGCCAGGGACAGAAGGTGAAGAGCCAGAGTGCCGACGACAACTACCAATCGTTGGAGAAGTATGCCAAGAACCTCGTTGATTTGGCCCGTCAAGGGAAACTCGACCCCGTGATAGGTCGTGACGACGAGATCCGCCGTCTGTTGCAGATCCTCTCACGACGTACCAAGAACAACCCTATATTGATTGGTGAGCCGGGTACGGGTAAGACTGCCATCGTGGAAGGTCTCGCAGGGCGTATCGTGCGCGGCGATGTGCCAGAGAACCTGAAAGACAAGCAGGTCTATTCCCTCGATATGGGTGCACTGGTGGCTGGTGCGAAGTATAAAGGTGAGTTTGAGGAGCGTCTGAAGAGCGTCATCAATGAGGTGACGAAGGCCGAGGGGCGCATCATCCTCTTTATCGACGAGATCCACACCCTCGTAGGTGCTGGTGGTGGTGAAGGAGCGATGGATGCCGCCAACATCCTGAAACCAGCCCTCGCCCGTGGTGAACTGCGCGCCATCGGTGCCACCACGCTGAACGAGTATCAGAAATACTTCGAAAAAGATAAGGCCCTTGAGCGCCGATTCCAGACGGTGATGGTGGACGAGCCAGATGAACTATCAGCCATCTCGATCCTGCGAGGCTTGAAAGAACGTTACGAAAACCACCACAAGGTACGTATTCAGGACGATGCCTGTATCGCTGCCGTGCAACTGTCGGAGCGGTATATATCCGAGCGTTTCCTGCCGGATAAGGCCATCGACCTGATGGATGAGGCTGCCGCCAAACTGCGTATGGAGCGCGACTCCGTACCGGAAGAACTCGACGAAATCACCCGTCGCCTGGCTCAACTCGAAATCGAGCGCGAGGCTATCAAACGCGAGGGGGATGAGCCGAAGATTGCACAGTTGGATAAGGACATTGCCGAACTGCGCGAACAAGAAACCCAGTTCCGTGCCAAATGGGAGGGTGAGCGCCAACTCATTAACAAAATCCAACAGGACAAACAGGAGATGGAGAACCTGAAACTGGAGGCAGAACGAGCAGAGCGCGAAGGTGACTACGGCAAAGTGGCGGAGATACGCTACTCGAAACTGAAAGTGCTCGAAGACGATATCAAGGCCATCCAGACCCAACTGGCATCAGCACAGGATGGCAATTCGCTCGTTCGCGAGGAAGTCACTGCGGATGATATCGCCGAGGTGGTATCACGCTGGACAGGCATCCCCGTGACCCGTATGATGCAGAGTGAGCGTGAGAAACTGCTCCATCTGGAAGAGGAACTCCACAAGCGTGTCATTGGCCAAGACGAGGCGATTACAGCAGTCTCGGATGCTGTACGCCGTTCGAGGGCTGGCTTGCAGGATCCCAAACGACCGATTGCCTCGTTTATCTTCCTTGGTACGACAGGCGTGGGTAAGACAGAACTCGCCAAGACCCTGGCCGATTATCTGTTTAATGATGAGACGATGATGACGCGTATCGATATGTCGGAGTATCAGGAGAAATACAGCGTGAGTCGTCTGATTGGTGCGCCTCCGGGCTACGTAGGCTACGACGAGGGTGGACAACTGACGGAGGCTGTGCGTAGGAAGCCTTACTCAGTGGTGCTGTTCGATGAGATAGAAAAGGCGCATCCGGATGTGTTCAATATCCTCTTGCAGGTGTTAGACGACGGACGACTGACGGACAATAAGGGTCGCACTGCCAACTTCAAGAACACCATCATCATCATGACCTCGAATGCCACCCGTGAGCAACTGCGCTCAACGATGCGTCCGGAATTCTTGAACCGTATCGACGAGATTATCACCTTCACACCGCTCACAAAGGAACAGATTGCAGATGTGGTGCGCCTGCAAATGAAGAAGGTGACGGAGATGCTGGAGCCGCAGGGCATCAAACTCGAATGCACACCACAGGCCATCGCCTATCTGGCAGAAGAGGGCTACGATCCCGACTTCGGTGCCCGTCCCGTGAAGCGTGCCATCCAACAGTTCGTACTGAACGACCTGTCGAAGAAACTGCTCGCCGACGAGGTGGACCGTTCGAAGCCAATCATCATAGACGAGTTCGGAGAAGGACTGGTATTTAGAAACTAAAAAAAATGCATCTGCAGTCAGCGGATGCATTTTTTTGTGGTGCCATCAGT
>JAFWTK010000147.1 GCA_017518935.1 Prevotella sp. | reverse complement strand
CATAGTGATCATCCCACGTGTCAGTACATGACGCAAAAAACATTGCGCCACATACTGCCAGGGTAGCCATTCTGAATAGTTTCTTCATATTATAGTTCATACTGTAAGATTTTTTAAGGGTGAATTCATTTACCAGACATCCTCTGCCAAGTCGGGATTGTTGTAAATCGTACTCGGGCAGATTTCAATCATGTCAAAGTCGCAGGTGTTGACAACGTTACCCTTCATCTTCTGCTGCAGACGCAGAACATGGTGTTCCTTACCAAAGGAGTGGAAGACACCGATGACGCGGCGAAGGGTTCTTGACAAATCACGTGTGGTTGTCGAAGATGCATCCGTTGAATAAGCCTTAGGGCCTTTCATCCAGCCACGATAGTGGAACTGCTTGTCGAAGGCTGCATTCTGCTCGTCATCCTGACCGTCGGCCTGCCAACCAATCTTCGTACTGGTACCGGATGAACGCATGTCGAACGGAATGCCTTGGGGCACGTCGTCGATGTAGAACTGCACAATACCACGGTTATCAAATTCTACACAGGTAAACATACGCAACTCATAGTCGCCCTCCGGCACGGGAGGCAATGTAACCTCGATGTCGAATGGACCGAGAATACAGAGTTCATCTTGCTGGTAGGACCAGAATCCGAGGGTACGAGGACGTACGTGCAAGTGGGTAGTGTTGTCATTGAACTTGAAGTTCTTGGCGCTACCATTCTTAAAGCCCAAGCAGAGTTGCTTGTTCGTTATGTCGGCTGTGGCATCCCATACACCGTACTTACCACCTTCGGTACTGCTCAGTGTATAATGGCCACGTGCATAAGAACCACCATAACCCGTCTGGTTCATGAAGTCAGGCGAAAGCGTTGAGCAGTCGATACGAAGTCGCTCACCGCGGAACAACTCGTCCTGAGTCGTGAGGTCGTAGGCAATTATATCATCAATATAATGGTAAACACCATTCAGACATTCGTTCGGCACCTTAACCTGTTCGGGAGGAGTCAGTTTTGCACCACGAACGAAGTGGCCCAGTTTGTCTTCATGGTTCATAATACCACGGCGGTTGAGATAAAGACCCGAAGCGGAGCCCGAGGGGAACGAGCACTTCAGGATTGAGCCGCCCGGATCCTTGCATCCTGGACTCCAGTTCGTCGGCATCATGGTCTCATACCAGTCGGCGATATCCCAGTTACGACGGTTGAAGTTCTTGGCCAAGGTGTTATTTCCACCATCCATGCAGGTAAGCATCCAATACTTACCCATGCGGTCGAGCATGTGGTAAGAAACGAAACGATTCAGTGCGTTTCGGCGGTCAGCACGGTCGGTAATCGTTGCATCGTTGGGGAATGCAGGATCATAGAGTTGATGAGCCAGAGCCTCCAATTCGTCAACGTTTGTCACACCGTATTTCTCTTTAAGAACATCATCTGTCGGGCAGAAGACGGTGAACTTAAAGCGACGTTCTTTCGGATAGGCAACGTTGTCCTTTTCAGAGGCTGTACCCAGCACAAGCGACTTGTTGTTCCAGTTGATGGAGTCTGCTCCGATGGTGTAACTGAAATCCTTGAACTTCTGCAACGAGTCGTTCATGTGAGTTTCCTCAATGGCCTTAGCGAAAATTGTAATCAGCGTATCACGAGCAATGAGGGCGGAAATCAGGTCGTTGTCGGTACCAATAACCTGGCCCATCGTATGAATCACACCATTTTCGACAGAGTCGTCCATCTGAATCATTCTGGCCGAGTGGTTCACGCGGACATCCAGAAGAATCTCGCCAGGAACACTCACCGAGTCAGAGTCGATGGAGACGGTCAGCGGGTGATAGAGCATATTCTCATAACTCTCACTACCCACGATGTCGGTCGTGTAATAGGCTGCGCCATCAATGACATGGTTGTAGGCCACATCCTTGCAAAGAGAGTCGGTCATCTCTGCAACTGACGAGTATCCGTTCTGTGCCAGATAGAGATTAACGGCGTCATTCGTTGGTGCAAACACGGTGTAACTGCCATAGGTGCCCAGCAGGCCCAGCAATTGCGCACGGTCCAGAATCTGCACAAACAGGCTGTATTGTTCATTCTGCTGCAAGAAACTGGTTGCATAGTGCGACGTGCTCGTGTAGTAATTCTCACGATCGGGTTCGTCGGAACAACTGACGAACATCGTCTGGATGGCAGCAAATGCTATCAGCACAACTGCCAGCATTTTTGTTTTTATCATTGATTTCATAGCCGGTTAGTTTTTACTGGTTTTATCTTCCTCTGCATAGACTGGGTTCTGTCGCAAATTGGGATTTGCTTTCAGTTCAGACTCTGCATAAGGCATGTACATGTAATCCATTTGAGCCATCTTGATGATGAATGCTCGTGGAGCCTCATTGAACTTCGACGAGATCACCTCATTGATGTGTTGAGTGTTGCCTTCACGACGAGCGCGACGGACAAGGTCGTAGTAACGCTTGCCCTCGAACATCAGTTCACGATGGCGTTCGTTCTCGACCAAGGTTTCCATGCCAGGAAGGTCCTTGATCACATTGGAAGTGGTTCCGCTGATAGCGGGGCCTGCTGTAGAAGATGTTCTCATGGCAGGATTTGAGCGCTGGAACACGGCTGCAACCAACTTGAATGCTTCCTGGACATAGCCGTCGGCCTCAGCAATCTGAGAATAGTCGGGGTCGGAAGGGTCTGTTGCCGCTAAGAGATCGGAAGTCCATTCTGGATAGACCAACTTGGCTATCTGAACCTGAGCCTCGGCCGACATGAGCATCACGTCGCTCAAGCGGTAGATAATCCACGGTTCATAAGTCTGAGTATAGGTACGAATCGAGCCGGCTCCTACACTTGTATTGCCAGGGCTCCAACTGGAATTTTCAATGGTAAACCCTTCACGAGACTGGAAAGCATATTTGCAGATTTCGTAAAAGGAT
>JAFWTK010000146.1 GCA_017518935.1 Prevotella sp. | reverse complement strand
TGTCCGTCACATTGTCCGTCTTGAATCCTGTCACGTCAAGGCTCGTCAGGCCGGAACAGCCTGCGAACATCTGAGTCATGTCCGTCACATTGTCCGTCTTGAATCCCGTTACATCAAGGCTCGTCAGGCCGGAACAGTTCCAGAACATCATGCCCATGTTCGTCACATTGTCCGTCTTGAATCCCGTCACATCAAGGCTCGTCAGGCTAGAACAATCAGTGAACATACCGCTCATGTTCGTCACATTGTCCGTCTTGAATCCCGTAACGTCAAGGCTCGTTAGGCTGGAACAGCGATAGAACATACCGCCCATGTCCGTCACATTGTCCGTCTTGAATCCTGTCACGTCAAGGCTCGTCAGGCCGGAACATTCAGTGAACATCCAGTACATGTCCGTCACATTGTCCGTCCTGAAGCCCGACAAGTCAAGGCTCGTCAGGCTGCGACAGTACTCGAACATTTCACGCATGTCCGTCACATTGCCCGTCTTGAGGTTGCCGATGCCAGTGATGGAGGATAGATTCTTAAGGCCATAGAACCAGTAGGCCGTGCTTGTCAGCGTGGTGCAGTTAGCAAACGAGGCATCGAAGACGACACTGGTAATGCTTCCCCTCTGCCCATCCCATGACTGATAAACATTTTTACTATAGTCGAACGGCCCGACATCCATGCCATTGCGCGCTGCCTTCTGGTCGTCATAATAGAATGTCAATACACTGTTGCCGTTGCTCAGCACGGCATACGGCTCCTGCGCCCCGGCCGCCATCGGCACCAGAACCGCCATCAAAAGCGAAAACAAAATTCTTCTCATAATTATAATGTTTTAGTGTTATCACATCTCGTTTCGGAGCATTAGCCGACCGCCTGTGGCCCCAATCTGCCTGCAAAGATACGAAATATTACGGAAAGATGTATCGATTATATAAAAAAAATGTGCACCTTGGGCTTCGCCGAAGATACTCCCGCTCGAAATAACTCAAATAATATTTGGTTATTTACTCGCTTATTCGTATCTTTGCAGCATGATTACATTCCCCATCGCAAAGATCAACCTCGGGCTCAACGTAGTTGAAAAGAGACCCGACGGCTACCACAACCTCGAGACCGTGTTCTACCCCGTACAGATCAACGACGCCCTGGAGGTCTATGAGATGGACAAGGACTTCCCCTCGCCCGCCGACTGCGACCTGAAGGTGACAAACATCACCATCGACGGCGACGAACAGCGCAACCTCGTGTGCCGCGCCTACACGCTGCTGAAGCACGACTTCCCCACCCTGCCACGCGTGCACGCACATCTATACAAAGGTATACCCACCCAGGCCGGCATGGGAGGAGGCTCGAGCGACTGCGCAGCGATGATCACCCTGCTCGACGAGATGTTCAGCCTCGGACTCACCGAGCAGCAGATGATCGACTACGCCGCACGGCTCGGGGCCGACTGTCCATTTTTCATCCTCAACCGCCCCTGCTACGCCGAGGGCATCGGAGAGCGACTGCAGCCCATCGGCCTCAGCCTGAAAGGATGGTACCTCGCCGTGGTGCGCCCCGACATACCCGTACCCACCAAGGAGGCCTTCTCGCTCATCACGCCACAGCGCCCGCCGCAGAACTGCCGCGACATCGTGATGCAGCCCGTGGAGACGTGGCGCGACGCACTGACCAACGACTTCGAGCACAGCGTCTTCACCCTCCATCCCGAGATCGGCACCATCAAGCAGAGACTCTACGACCTCGGGGCCACGTATGCCGCCATGTCCGGCTCGGGCTCGTCGCTCTTCGGCCTCTTCCGCCAGCCCGTCAGCCTCGATGGCTTCAACGACGAGGGTACCTTCAAAACAATCATCCCGCTCAGTTGAGCGGGATGATTGTTACTGTATACCGTCTTCGCGGAGTTTCTTCTGCCACTTCCAGGCGGAGCGAAGCACCTCCTCCGTCGGCGTGTCGGCCTTCCAGCCCAGCACCTTGTTGGCCTTGTCCACATTGCCCCACACCTGTTCGATGTCGCCCTCGCGGCGCGGAGCGTAGGTCCAGTTCACCTTCACGCCCGTAGCCTTCTCGAAGCCCTCCACCACCTCAAGCGTAGAGAGTCCGCGGCCCGTGCCGATGTTGAATATCTCCACGGCATCAGTCTCAGGCTTGTCGAGCACGCGCTCCATCGCCTTCACGTGAGCCTTCGCCAGATCCACCACATAGATATAGTCGCGGATACAGGTCTTGTCTGGCGTGTTGTAGTCGTTGCCGAATATCTTCAACTGCTCGCGGATGCCCATCGCCGTCTGCGTCACAAACGGAATCAGGTTCATGGGTACGCCATTGGGCAACTCGCCGATCAGCGCAGAGGGATGCGCGCCGATGGGATTGAAATAGCGCAGGATAATGCTCTTGATAGGGGCGCCCGAGTGGATATAGTCCTGGATGATCTCCTCGTTGATCTGCTTCGTATTGCCGTAGGGCGACATCGCCTTCTGAACAGGCGCATCCTCCGTCACGGGCAGATACTCCTGCGCGGGCTGACCATAGACCGTACAACTCGACGAGAAGATGATGCCCTTCACATCATACTTCGGCATCAGTTCCAACAGGTTGATGAGCGATACGAGGTTGTTGCGATAGTACATCAACGGCTTCTCCACGCTCTCGCCCACCGCCTTCGAGGCAGCAAAGTGGATGATGCCCTCAATCTTCGGGTACTTCTTAAAGACACCCTCCAAGGCCGCCATATCACAGCAGTCCACCTGCTCGAAGGCCGGACGGACGCCCGTTATCTTCTCAATGCCATCAAGCACATTCACATTCGAGTTCGAGAGGTTGTCGATGATCACCACCTCATAGCCTGCCTCCTGCAGTTCCACGGTCGTATGGCTCCCGATGAAGCCCGTACCGCCAGTTACTAAGATTGTCTGTTTCATGATTTATCTGTTTAATATATTAATCGAGTCCGAAAAGAATCTTCAGGCCGCCGTCGACACCCGAGAAACCCATGAAGGCCAGACTCAGCAGTCCGGCGGAGAGCATCACGATGGCCATGCCCTGCATACCCTTGGGAATCTTCACCAGTTCCAATTGCTCGCGCATACCGGCAAACACCGTCAGCGCCACACCGAAGCCAATGGCTGTGGAGAAGGCATAGACCACACTCTGCAGCAGATTGTAATCCTTCTGGATCACGAGGATAGCCACGCCGAGCACGGCGCAGTTGGTTGTGATCAGCGGCAGGAAGATACCTAATGCCTGATAGAGTGCCGGCGACACCTTCTTCAAGACAATCTCCACCATCTGCACCAGCGACGCGATGACGAGGATGAAGGCGATGGTCTGCAGATATTGCAGGCCGAAGGCATCGAGCACATACTTTTGCAGGAGCCAGGTAACGATGGTGGCCAGCGTCAGCACGAAGGCGACGGCTGCTGACATACCTAATGAGGTATCTATCTTCTTCGACACGCCCAGGAATGGACAGATGCCCAGGAACTGTGACAACACGATGTTGTTCACGAAGATGGCGCTAATGAAAATCAGTATATATTCCATAAATTATGCTTTCCTTAGTTTATTCACAATCGCGATGAGGAAGCCGAGGGTGATAAATGCCCCCGGAGGCAATACGAAGAGCAGGATATTATAGGTCTCTGGCAGCAGCGTGAAACCGAAGATGCTGCCATTACCCAACAACTCACGGCAGATGCCGAGCAGCGTCAGCCCCAGCGTAAAGCCCAGGCCGATACCGATGCCGTCGAAGAGCGAGGCCACGGGCGAGTTCTTGGCTGCGAAAGCCTCAGCCCGTCCGAGGATGATACAATTAACGACAATCAGCGGGATGAAGAGTCCGAGGGCAGCATCGATGTCAGGCAGATAGGCCTTGATGACCATCTGCAGGATGGTGACGAAGGCCGCAATCACCACGATGAACACGGGGATGCGCACCTTGTCGGGTGTGATGGATTTCAGACATGAGATGACGACGTTTGTGCAGATGAGCACTGCCATCGTGGCCAAACCCATCGACATACCGTTCATGGCAGAGGTGGTGGTGGCCAGCGTGGGACACATACCGAGCATCAGGACGAACGTGGGGTTCTCCTTGACGATGCCATTCTTGATAATCTGTATTGCGTTCATATCTTATTTCTCCTTTACTTGTTGCGAGGCGCCGGTCTGGGCATCAGCGGGCGTCGTCTTGTAAGCATTATAAGCATTGTTGACAGCGAGCAGGAAGGCACGACTGGTGATGGTAGAGGCCGTGATGGCATCCACCTGTCCACCGTCCTTCGAAACGGTCAGAGGCTCCACAGGATCCTTGCCTATGATATCGCCCTTCTCACCCTTCTGGAACCACTTGTCGGCTTTTGCACCAAGCCCCGGAGTTTCCGCATGTTCGAGAAGTGTATAGCCGAGAATCTTGCCATCAGGATCGAAGCCTACAAGCACCTTCAGGTCGCCTCCGAAACCACCAGTAGTGCTCTCGACGGCAGCACCGAGGTCCTTGCCCTGAGCATCCTGCGTCTGATAGATAATATAAGTCATTTCCTTGCCCTTGGCATCGTTCTGGCGCACGGTGTCGGTCTTGGTCACCGTGAGGTCGCCGACACACATCACCGTCTTGATACCATCGGCCAGGGCCTTTGCCTTCTGTTCGTTGATAGGCCCTTCAGTCAGGTGGTTCACATAAGCCAAGATACCACCCATGACGACTGCTACTCCTGTGAGCACCAGCACCATATTCAGTAATGATGATTCTAATTTCTTCATTTCGCTACCTCCCCGAATCGTTTGGGTTTCACATAATTATTGATGAGGGGCGTGAACGCATTCATAATCAGAATGGCGAACGACATACCCTCAGGATAAGCTCCCCAGTTACGGATGACGATGGTGAGCACACCGATGCAGACACCATAGATGATCTGACCCTTCGCTGTCATCGGGCTCGTCACATAGTCGGTTGCCATGAAGATAGCACCCAGCATCAAGCCTCCGGAGAGAATCACCACCACGGGGTCGGCATAGATAGGATTAGCAAGGTGCAGCAGCGAGCTGAGCACAAACACCGTACCGATGATGCTGACGGGAATATGCCAGGTGATAATCTTACGCCAGAGCATGAAGATAAGACCCGCAATCAGCGCCAGGTCGCACACCTCACCGATGGTACCTGCACCGCCGTTGAGCGAAAGGTCAGCAAAGAGCAATGTGAAGGCATCAGGCAGTTCGGCCAGTATATCCATATTACCGCTCTTAACGGCCTCCTGCATCAGCGCCAGCGGTGTGGCACCCGTTTCGGCATCCAGATACTGGAACCACTGACCAGGCAAGGGCCACGATGTCATCTGTGCTGGGAAAGCCACGAGCAGCGCACAACGTCCTACCAATGCGGGATTGAAGATGTTATGTCCGAGACCTCCGAAGGTCATCTTGGCCACACCGATAGCGAAGAGTGCACCGATGAGGATAATCCAGATGGGGAGGTTCGACGGGAGGTTCATACCGAGCAGCAAGCCTGTCAGTGCAGCCGAGCCGTCGAGGATGGTGTTACGCTCGTTCTTGAGGATGTATTTGTTAATCGCCCACTCAAAGAATACGCAGGCAACCACACTCGTCAAGCAGACGATGACCGAACCCAAGCCGAAGAAGTAGAACGATACGAGGAGTGCAGGCATCAGGGCGATGATCACACCGTACATATTGCGCTCTACGCTATCGTTGCCGTGGGCGTGTGGCGATAATGATACGACTAATTTTCCCATTGTTTTATTTCACAATTTGACTATTTCACTATTTGACTATTTCTTAGCCGCACGAGCGCGGATGATTCCCATAACAGTTGACTTGCCCTGACGGATGTTGTCGAGCAGCGGACGATGGACAGGACAGGTGAACTGACATGAGCCACACTCGATGCAGCTGACGATATCCTCGCTCTCGGCACGCTCCCAGTTCTGCACCTCAGAGAGTTTGGCAAGCAGATAGGGCTCCAAGCCCATCGGACAGGCACCCACGCACTTGGCACAACGGATACAAGGCTGCGGCTCTTTGCGACGGGCCTCATCATCGGAGATAATCGTCACGGAGTTGGTTCCTTTGCAGATAGGCACCTCGGTAGAAGTCAAAGCCTTACCCATCATCGGACCACCAGCCAGCAGTTTGTTGTCACCCTCCGGCATACCTCCGCAGAGGTCTATCAGGGTCTGCATGGGTGTTCCCATACGGACGAGGACGTTACCGGGATTCTGCAGACGCTTGCCCGTCACGGTGGTGTAGCGCTCAAAGAGCGGTTTGCGCTTCATGACGGCCTCATAGACGGCGAAGGCTGTACCTACATTCTGCACGATGGCACCCACGTTGACGGGGATGGCAGGCGGGGCTGGCACCTGACGGCGGATGACGGCATCCACCAGTTGCTTCTCACCACCCTGAGGGTAGCGCTGCTTCAAGGGGACCACCTCTACGTGGTATTCGGTTTTGCCGAATACTTCTTCACACTTCTTGGTAAGCAGTTCGATGGCAGCAGGCTTGTTGGTCTCAATGCCAATATAGCCGCGTGTCACCTTGGCAGTCTTCATCAGCAGTTCCAGTCCTACGAGAATCTCGTCGGCCTTATCCATCATCAGACGATAGTCGGCGGTGATATACGGTTCGCACTCTACGGCATTGATGATGACACATTCTGCCTTGGCCGTCGGCGGCGGTGTCAGTTTGATAAATGTGGGGAATCCGGCACCACCCATACCAGTGACACCTGCCACCTTGACCCGCTCGACAATTTCCTCGGGGGTCAGCTCAGGGTGTGCAGCAACGGTTTCCAACTT
>JAFWTK010000145.1 GCA_017518935.1 Prevotella sp. | reverse complement strand
TTTCCGGACGTACCCAGTATTTGCGGTCGCCGTAGAGAGCCTGATAGACTACCATGCGTTCCTGAGTCTCTGAGTCGAAGGCTGATGCTATCAACTTGTACTTGTTTCCCTTGAAGTGTTGGAAGTAGCGTACCCGGTCTTCTGCGATGGGATAATCAAGCAGCAGCTTCTCGATGAGCGGACAGTACCATGTCTTGAACTGTTCAGCCGTTGGGGTATGTCCTCCAGGGAAGTGATGGCTGTTCATATAGTGCTTCAGGAAAAGCGGCTCGAAATGTGCCAACGTGTCCTCCTCACCGAAAAGACCCCAGACACGTACCTTATTATATATATTACAGCAGTCGAACTGATGGTCTTCCATTTCCTCGAACTCAGATACAAGCTTTTCATCGATTATGAAGTCCTGTATGCCGTTAGCCCTTGGTGACTTATACTGATGGCTGCCGATACGCTCACGGAGGAAGTCTGACATCTTGAAGTGCGGGTTGCCGAGTAGGGCAGGGATGCCCACAATAGGAGAGATCATCTGTGCATAGAACGAGCCGCAACTGTTGCCTACAAGCACATCTGGCTTCTCTTTGTCACAAATCTCACGGATGAGCCTGATGGCATCATGAGGGTGGAGTGGGAGGTCGGGAGTCAGCACGTTGGCCCGGTACCCTCCCCGAGACTCACCGGGTCTCGTGGTCCCTCCCTTCTCGAAGGCCTCCCTCAATGCCACTGCAGGCACACAACTGCCGCTGGCATAGAATCCGTGAAGGAACAATATCTTCTTTTGTTTTTGCATATCTGGGTGCAAAGGTACTCAAAAAAACACAGAAAAAAGCCTCTGTATGCACTTTTCGGCATATTTTTAACTTTTGGGTACAGTGACAAATGTCCTCGCTCATTATCAATCTTTCTTGCATATAATGAGCCTCGATAGTTAATTAAACAATGGATGTCAGCAGAGAGTACAAGTAGTTGCCGAAGGATATGAGCAACCAAATCATGAGGACGATGAGCAGGAGAAGAATGAAAAGGACGATGGCTGACTGCCAGGCTCGTTGATTCACCTGCTTGATGACTGTTTCGTCACCATCGACAAAGCCCTGAATCATCTGCATGTTCTGGGTGTTGGCACGATGGAAGATATCAATGATATCGCCTACGAAGAACGGTACCATGCCAAGCAGCACATCACGCAGCGCATTATTCAATACGGCCAGTGTCAGCGGCAAACTCTTGATGACACGGGAGGAGAAATAGACGAACGGCACGACACAGAGCAGGGCAATGGCATCTCCCCATCCGGGAATGACGCCTATGAGCGCATCCAGATAGTAACGATCCATGTAGCGGGTCAGCCCTTTCATCGTCTGATAGGCTCGGTTGTCCATCAGACGTTGGCGTCGCTGTAGTCGTTTTTCCTCGTTCATATCAGACTATATGAGTTCTTTACCGAACGGTGACAAGGCCAACTTTGCCAGTCGGAAGTGCATCTTTCCGAAGATAATCCAGATGATGTTTCCTAAAGTCTTCATGTTCTCTCTCTTAATGAATTCATCTATTAGACGTGCTTATCATCGTAAAAGTTGCGAAGGTACTCTTTCATTTGAGCCTATCCATGGCCTGATTATCAGATAAATTCTGTTTAGCACCATCACGATATTTGAAGTAGCCCTTCCGGAGCGTGAGTGGGCCTTCATAATTTCTGCTGGCTAGAGGATGTCTGATACGACAGTCGCCTGTCAGATCGCCATTCTTGTCCAAGTGAGCATCGAAGTGGAACTCATGGTTAAGCTTCTCATTCTCCTCGTCGTATTCGAGTTCATCGACAGAAAGGTCTGTACCATTGAAGGAAGCGGTGGCCTTGTCGAAACCATAGAGGCGATAGATGTTACACTCCGTGACCTCCAGCCCTTTGCCGTTCATTTCCAGACGTAGCAGCAACTCAGGACCGTCATCGCCAACCCAGCCCCAATAGCCGACGAGCGACTTGGCCTTCTCACGGATCTTCATACCCTGACGGATTGTTTCCCGCAGGTATTTCTTGTCGTCATTGCCGTCTTTGGAAGGTGAAAAATCATCGATATACCAATCGTTGCGCTCGAAGCGGAGGGCAATGGTGGTCTCTGTATCGCTGAAGTTATGGATGGAGAGATCCACAAGGGCCGTTGAGTCTGTGATTTCATAGACCTTTGCTACCTTGCAGCTCCAGTCGTCAGACCAATCCTGTCCACAAACCCAGTAATCGTAGTCGTACAAGATATCGCCAGTCTCGTTACATATCTCCAAAGCCTCCTTCATCAGCGCGTAGTAGCGCTCAGAGCAATAGGCACTGTCGCGGTTGAAGGGATTGCGGATATAACTCACCTCTTTCCCTTTGCTGTCATAGGTCGGTTTGCCAACACCTTTGTAGATGGTGTCAATGCGTTGGCGGATATAGGCTTCGGAATGTTTGTCTATTCCAGCATCGGCTACGGTATCAGTTGACAGCGAATCTGTGTTGCTGACGGTTTTTCCTGTCTTGTTGCCGCAATTCAGCATCAAAGCAGTGGCGAGAATAAAAAACAGAATCTTCTTCGCGTTCCGATAAATCATGAATTTGTCCTTTTGCATAAATACACTTAAATATCTCTGCAAAAGTACTCATAATTGCCATAAAATCACTATCTTTGCATGATGTTTTGAGAAATATTAGTAATATTAAGATTGAAACGGTATAAGATTATGGGTAAGTACAACAAGTACTTCACGATGATGAACATGCCGTTGGTCAGTTCGTAGTATTATCGGTCATGCTTTGTCATAACTCAGGCAGACCTGCTGATGGGGAAGTAGCGGCCGTAGGTAAGCATGCGCCAGATCCACTCGAGCGGGCCGAAGCGGAAATAGTGAAGCCACAACTTGCAGACGGCTATCTGGAAGAGGAAGACGATGACAGCCGTCAGTTCGATGGTGATGAGGCCGAAGGTGGTGCCAAGTCCGAATCCCAAGCCGTAGAACAAGATGGCGCCTATCACCGACTGCATGATGTAGCATGTCAGCGCCATCCGTCCGGGCAACCCAAGAGGGGTGAGCCAAGTGGGACGCTTTAGGAATAGCAGACAGACCACCGCGATATAACTGAACGACATGGGAATGACGCTCACAGCATAGAGCAACAGGATATCGCCGCTCCAGATAAACATCAGATGGCAGAAGCCGATGCAGGCCAGTATCAGCATGCGGCGCAGGAATAGCGAGACACTTCGTCGGGCCAGTATCTCAATGAACTTGTCCTTTTTCATAACTTATCACTTCTCTCTTGAGGGGGACTCCCAGTCCGCTTAAAGGGAACTACCTTTACTCAAAACTTGTTTCAGTTTTACTCAAATTACGCTGCAAAAAAAACATAAATTCCCTCAAAGTTACTAAATATTTAGTTTTTTGACGTTTAGGTAGTTGATGTCAGCTGTTGTAAGCCTCGATAACGCATACTCTGCCGCTTTGAAGTATCCACTGTTCATGCTCTTTCAGTTCTCTCTCTGAGCGAAGCACCCAACAAAGGGGTGTGCGCATGTTATCATGAATAATTGGTTGGGGCGCATGACCTTTCGATCCTCCTTTTCAATGAGGCAGATGCTGTCATTGGTAAACGTAAGGAGGATGCTGAGCGTTCAGTAGATCAGAAAATACCATATCTCAGCGATGATAATCATCGTTTTGATGTTTACATGAACGGCCTTGGAATAAGTTAAGTTGAACTCATGGGAGTCCTTAACGTACGAACTATATGTCCGATTAATATGCATTTTGATTGGCCGACTTCTTCTCCCAAGCCCAAATAAATGTAATTTGCCTCCTGATTAGTTTTTTCGCTTTTTTGTATTGTATTTCGAAAATAGTGTGTACCTTTGCAATGTAAAAGTCAAATAAGGTATCAATGAAATGAATATATGGAGAAGTTCTTGACTTGCATATTTGCAACACTTGGGCTAACTACTGCCTGTGGCCAACAGAATTTTGAAAACATGGAAGTGAAGGAGTTTGCCGAATTGATTGCAGACTCCAATGTGATGGTTCTCGATGTGCGGAAAGCCGATGAGTTTGCCGAAGGGCATATCAAGGGAGCAATCCTTATCGACCAGTTCCAAAGCGACTTCCTGGAGCAGGCCAAGGTAAAACTGCCGAAGGATAAGACCATCGCCATCTATTGCCGCAGTGGCCGTCGTTCTGCTAATGCTGCAGGGAAACTGGCAGAGGTCGGTTATAAATGTGTAAATCTCAAAGGTGGCATTTTGGCATGGAAAGATGCCGGGATGCCTGTCTATTCTTCGGCACAAGACATACAGGAATTCGTCAATCAGCAGTTAAAGACCTATCCGAAATCCCGTCTGCTCGACATCTACAAGTCATGCTTTCAGGATTATATGGGAGCCGAGCATCTTGTATCAGATAAGCAACGGGTTAAGGCGTATCTTGATGAAGAGTTACAAACGACCAGTCTTGATGACCTGATGCCCTGGTATTATGAGCCATGCGGTGTTAATGGCCAGTATGTCCGTGTCAGCATTAGGACTATCAAAGAGAATCTGATAACGGAAGATATGCTACTCGATGCTTTTATCCGTAGCGCAAATTCAGAGAAGCGTCCAACGGTAGAGTCATGGCGCGACAGATGGCATGAAATTATTGGTACGATTGACCAGATGGAACTCAATCTGTCAAACTACGAGCAAGACCGTGCTTATATCGATAGCATCCTCTCCGTCGGAAAATATGCTATCAGCCATTCTCCCGAATATCGCGAGGCAAATCGTCCACACTACAGAATCGTTGAGAAAGGCATCTTTGAGAATGAAATCAAACCTTTGATATTCACTAACGCCAAATAACTCCTGTGGCCTGCATGAACAAATACCAGTCCGACGATATCGTCGCGATGAGTTAAACTTACTCAGATTGTTGTTTCTCTAAAAAATCAAATAAGTTGATAGTTCCAGTTTCTTCCTCGACATTGAGGTGTGGTACTTTCTCCACCATTCTTGTTGTGCCACTTGTCTTATTGACATAGAAATGCACAAAGGAACCTGTGTAACTGCGGAATACAACTTGATATGAAGAGTCCGTCTCTTCACCCATAGTAAGATACATGATGTCTGGGTTGTCCTTTGCTATGCTCCAGTCATATTCCTTATGGCAATAATTATTCACGCCCTCGTAAGCCATTTCTTCCGTAATGGTTCGCAGTGTGTTTTCCGTCTGAACATCTGAGGACGGCACCACATCAGCCTTATTATTACGGCATGAGCATAAAAACAAGGCTATAAATACAAATGTAAAAGCAATATACTTCATTTTACTTCCTCCAATTCTCCGGTCAATCATATCACAAAACATATTAAAACTAAGTGCAAAGTTACTTAATTTGCCACAAATTTGCTGTTTTTGCAGAAATTATTAAAATAGTTTAGGAAATTTGACAATGACACATAATTGTGAAAACGGCAAATTCGGGGCATTCGATTTTGGCCGCCCCCAATGGGATCATTATTTCGCTTTTTTCTTGTTTTTCTTGCTTTTTTTTCCTAATTTTGCAGCGGTATATAATTATATAAGATGAAAAGATTTGTTTTTTTGCTGATGCTCGGTGCTGGGATAACGGCACAGGCGCAGATTAACGAAGGCCTTCACTGGTATAACGGACAGATTACCTTCACAGCACGTAACATCGAGAACAAGGGTGTGGTGATGGAGGCAATGGACGAGGGCGAAGAGCATGAATTAATACTGCGTTATGTCAAAGAGGTGAATAAGAATCACTATGTCTATCGCACAGACAATGGTACGCATGACCGCGTGAACATTTATGGTGTCGGCACTATCGTACGCCATAAGAAGGCTGAAGGCTGGGATGTACTCTGTTTCTACGATGACAACAACCGTCTGGCGGCGGTCATGTCTGGCGAAGAAGAGTGGGATGCTAAGAAACTGAACGAATCCCGCTGGAAAAACATGATGATGGGCGAATATGTGATGGAGGAGGAGAATGAGGTCGAGTTGCCCATCCGTTGGAAGTGGGATGCTCTGAGTTTCGATGACACCCTCTTCCCCTATGAGGTCATTACTTTCAACGGACGTGTAACGGGTCACATTACCATCCATCACGTAGAGGGATCTGCTAACAAACTGGAGGGCACATGGGAGGTGAAGCCGACTTTGAAGGGCTTCCATCTCTACTCCGTCAATACAGAATCGGGTGCTACGCCCTGGGAATGGAAACGCAACGGTGCCGAGTACGACTTTGCCGAGAGCGACCCCGATACAGGACGTTTCTTCTTTGCCAGCACAACACTGCTTAATGATCATCAGTTCAGATTTTTTGACGATACCATGCGCCGAATCATGCGTAACACGATCCTTGCCCGTCATGGCTACCGGTTCAAATCGAAGGATCTGCAGGAGTATTTTGGCAATGAGCCTTGGTACAAGCCTGTAGCATCGAGTGATGATATCAAACTGTCGTTCGTCGAACAGTTGAACGTTGAACTCATCCAACAAATGGAAGCAAAGGAATCCGGCAATGCAAAAAACAGGCCCCAATGAAGAAGATAGTTGTTTTATTAATGATGGTCGTGATGAGCGTAGGTGCCAAGGCTCAGGAGAACGACGAACAATTGTTGAGAAACTGGATTAAGGTGATAGCCGCTGACGAGTTTGGCGGGCGCAAGCCGATGACACCATACGAGGACAAAACTGTTAAATATCTGACCCAGCAACTTGAGACATTGGGGCTGGAGCCTGCTTTCGATGGCAGTTGGTATCAGCCCTTCGACATAATAGCAGTTACGGCAAAGCCTCAGGACAATAAGTTATCGGTAAAAGGCAATGGGAAGGCCGAACTGCGCTATCCCGACGATGTGGTGGTATGGACGGCCCGTGCCACGGATAAGGTGGTGATTCCAAAGGCGGAATATGTGTTTGTCGGTTTTGGTATCCATGCCCCAGAGTATGGCTGGGATGACTACAAAGACATCGACGTAAAGGGCAAGGTCGTTATCGCGATGGTAAACGATCCAGGCTATTACGATGCAAACCTGTTCAGAGGGCGCAACATGACTTACTATGGTCGCTGGACATATAAGTTTGAAGAGGCGAGAAGACAGGGGGCTGCCGGATGTCTGGTATTGCATAATACCGAGGCGGCAAGTTATGGTTGGCACGTGTGTGTGAATGGGCATTTGGAGAATAATCTTGCCCTTTATAACCCTGATACCCGTAATGCTGACGAATTGGGCATTAATGGTTGGCTACACGAAGCGGGTGCGCGCAAGTTGTTTGCCGCTGCTGGCATGGATATGGACAAGGCGTTGGCAGAGGCTAAGAAACCTGGGTTTAAGAGCCTCTCGCTAAAGGTAAAGGGCGATGTAAGGATGGGGATATCGTACCACATCGAGCAGACACGCAATGTGGGTGGCATCGTGAGAGGAACGGATATGCCTGACGAGGTGGTGGTGATGAACGCCCATTGGGACCATCTGGGTATCGGCAAGCCTGATGCTCAGGGCGACTCTATCTATAACGGTGCGGCTGATAATGCCTCGGGGATGGCTGCGGCCTTGCTGGTGGCCAAGAAAATGAAAGCATTGCCGAAGGCACCCCGCAGAAGTGTACTTTTCTTGTTCCCATCGTCTGAGGAGAGTGGACTCTTCGGCTCTGAGTATTACTGCAACCATCCTGCTATCGCAATGGAAAAGACCGCGGCTTGTTTGAACTTTGAGAGCATCGGTCCCTCAGAGTATACACAGAACGTAACGATTCTGGGCGGTGGCGAGAGCGACCTTGACGATTATTACATGGCCGCTGCTGCGGCACAGGGTAGGGGTATCGTGTTCGACGATGACAACAGCGACGGCTGGTTCTTCCGCTCAGACCATTATAATTTTGTAAAGAAGGGCGTGAGAGCAATCGTGGTAGAGAACGACGTAAAGCCCGAGTGGTATCATAAACCATCGGACGAGTATCGCGACGACTGGGATTTGAGCGGTACACTGGCAAATACGAATATGATGTTTAGCGTGGGACTCTCACTCGCAAACGCAAAGCCCTTTCAGGGGCACCAGTAAAACCTTGTGTCCTTTCAAAGTTTGTATTTCTGTCATTTTATACTGGGTTGTTAATATTCGTAGAGTTTGATATGGAGGATTTTCCACTCACCAATGCCGATGCGGGCGTGACGGCCCTGATGGGTCTGGTCACCGTTATGGCGACGGAGGTATTGAATTGTGCCGTCATCAGCGATTGAAACTTCATCGACAGAAAGAAGGCCGAGGCGTTTGCCGTTGAAACGTTTGTTTGATTTTTGGCCTGTACTTCCGCCTGCCTCTGCGAAACCGTCCTCACCTAATGTTTTTTGCTGCTCTTGTTGCTTCTCAGTTGGGGTCTTGAAGTCGATGACTACGCCGCTGCCAGCCAAAAGGTAGTCGTATTTGTTGAGACGGATGAGCATGGCGCCGCCTTCAGGCCATGTGGTGCCGTTGGTAGCACGGGGATCCCAAGGGAGGGTGAAATAATGATGACAGGTCATTACGATACCGTCGTCATTAATGATGCGCTCATGGTCGGTTTTGTCAAAGAGTAATCCCCAAGACAATTTACTGTTTAACCATTTGCCATTTGCCAATTGCCGTAATAAAGCGTAGGCTTTCGTTACAGATTCCGTTTCTTTAGGACTTGCTTGGTCGATGGCGAAGGGTGAGAAACCCAAAGCCTGATGCTCGCCGAAGGCATAAAGTGCACGGACTCCGCTATTCTCGCAGCAGCGACTTTCAGGGATAAAGAGCCGATTCTTTATTTGCCCTCCATCCTGCGGACGCAAAGGCATTGCATATTGTGCACACCACGACTTGAATCCTGTATCGTAGATATCAGGGGCGAGCAGATCAATGCTGGGTGCGCCCTCATGCCAAAAGTCGATGAGATGCGCCAATGGCCCTGCCGACGGGTATTCGCCAGGACGGCGTCCACGACTGTTCATAGCAGCATTCACGTAGAGCGGCATATCGTGAATCTCGCGGGCAGTTTTGGCCAGATGCTCTACGTAGCGGGCATAGCACAGCGCCATAAACTTCTCGTCGGCATACTCATCGGTGCCGTAGCGTTCTGCCCACCTTTCTTTATGATATGCCTTTTCTGCCAGCGGTGAATAGTCGCGTGCCGACTCCAGCATACCAATCTCATTTTCTATCTGCATCATGATGACCACCTCGCGCTGCGGGTCTTTCTCACGGATATGCCGCATGAGTGCCGAAAATGCTATCAGGTCTGCCTGCAACACGTTATCGCTAAAACACGATGCTATCTCCATCTGCCTCCCCTCGGCTGTCATCGCCCGAGGGAACCGCTTAGAGTCTTGCTTGAACCACCCAGGCGCATAGCATGACATCGAGTTCTTCCACACGCCGAACCAAAGGAACACTACGTGCAACTGCTCCCGCCGTGCCACGTCGATGGTGCGGTCGATAAGCGTGAAGTCGAACTGCCCCTCCACTGGTTCCATCAGTTCCCAATAGGCAGGAACAAGTACTGTGTTTAGTCCCAATGCCCGCATTCGTGGCATCACCTCGTCGATGTCGGCAACTGATGTAGCCGCAGAATTGCTCAACTCCCCACCGAGTATGGGACATGGCGACGAAGACAGCCAGGATGACAGGTGCTCACTGCTGTCTTCAGCCATAACAGTCAGTGCTATTGCCAGTGCAAGAAATAACAAAATAATTTTCTTCATATATGAATCAATCGTTGTAGTTTGAATTCTTCAGGTCAACCTGTGAGGGTCGTGTTAGGCAGTTGCCCACTTGTTCCCAGTTCACCAGGTCTCTCGAATGGAATACCGGCACCACAGGGAAATAGTGGAACGTACTGTTAATGAGTTTTTTGTTTCATATTCACAATTCTTATTAAAATTGATGGCAAAGTTACGTATTATTGTTGATTAATTACTATATTTGCATTCATATTTAGGATTGTTTATAATTAACCCCAACAAAAAGACTAAGATTGTGAGATATTTGAGTGTGAACACAAAGACATTATTGGCGCTCCTTTTTTATGGAGTGTGCTTCGGCTGCAATTCACCGAAGAGCGAGAGTGACTTAACTAAATCAAATAAGAATATGACAAATGTAGAATTAAGAGAAAAACTGGTTAAAGCCTTGGACGATATGAAATCCAAGGCTATCGAGATGGGTATTCAGGGCGTAGCAACGGCCTCGGTTTTAAACAACGGCGAAACGGATGACTGGATTGGTGAGATGAAGGTTGTGGGTACGCCGACCAACCAGAAGGAAGGCTGGAATCTGGTTGCCATTGCATGGTCTAAGTGCGGAGAAGTGATTGCCACGGGTGCCGACAGCGGTAATCCCGACCATCAGAAAATGATGGGCGAACTCGGTTTCGTGGGTGGTGCCTATGATGAACATGAAGGCTGTAAGATGGCCTTTGCTTTCAGCGGTGCCGATTCGGAAGAGGATCTGGTCGTGGCTAAGTACGGTATTGAGAAAATGAAAGGTTATATTTCTGGCAAGCAGGAGGCTGATACAACCACTACATTGAAGGCTATGGTCACACCGCTGAAGAAGGAGCAGTTCATCCAGGTGACCATCGTGGTCAATGATATCCGCAAGGCTGCCAAGGCCTGGGCATTTTTGCTGAACGTGCCCGAGCCAGAGATATGGACAAACCATCTGGAGAGCAACGCGGAGTACCCCTACACTTATCGTGGTCAGGACGACAAGCCCTGCAATCTGCAGATGTGCGTCATCGATATGGGCAACTGGGTGTTGGAACTGCACCAAATTGACGAGAACCCCAGCACCTTCCGCGAGTTTATCAACAAACATGGACAGGGTGTTCATCACTTAGGCTTTGAGGTAGGTGATGCCCGCGACGAGGTCATCAGGGAACTGAAAGAGATGGGTTTTGACACAGAGAGAACTATTGGCGTTTATCCAGGCAGCAGTTGGACCATCGTCGACAGCGAAGATGTGCTGGGCGTGAACCTGAACATTAAACCGAAGCGATAGTTATGCGAGTTATCATTCTCAATACATTATATCCGATATAACCAGCATGATAATGAGAAAGACTTTTTTCGCCGCTCTTGTGCTGATGGCACTGACGGCATGTAAAAACAACGTGAAGGAAACGGCAGAGATTATCGACCTGCCTCGTGCGGAAACCCCTGATAGCGTGGCCAAGGCCATGGACGGCTTCTTCGAACAGGCTGCCAGCGACTCGATGGACATCCATAGTGTGATGATTGTACGAGATGGCAGTGTCATCTACAGCCGTTGGCAGAGCGAGGGTGTGGACACTGTGCCGCATGTGTTACACTCCGTTAGTAAGACATTTACCGCTACCGCAGTTGGTCTTGCCATCGCCGACGGGAAGATGGCACTGACGGACAAGGTGATAGACTTCTTCCCCGACAAACTCCCTGCTGAGGTGAGCGACAATCTGAAAGTGATGTCCGTACGCGACCTGCTGACAATGTCGTGCGGCCACGATGAAGAACCGACAGGACAGCGTGGGCAGGACATAGACTGGGTACAGGCTTTCCTTGCTCACCCTGTGGTGCATAAGCCGGGCACGTTCTATCTCTACAACAGCCTCGGCACTTACATGCTCTCCGCCATCGTACAGCAAGTGACGGGTGAGAAGGTAGTAGATTATCTTGATGCCCGTCTCTTCCAGCCCCTTCACATCGATAAGCCTAAGTGGGAGGAGAGTCCGCAGGGCATCAACTGTGGTGGCTGGGGACTTTACTTGAAGACCGAGGACTTAGCGAAGATGGGCCAACTGTTGCTTCAGAATGGTGAGTGGAACGGCCAACAGATTATCCCCGCCGAATGGGTTGCCGAGATGTCGAAGAAACAGGTGGAGAGCATCAATCCTGGCACACGCATGGAGGATGCTGCGGCTAAAGGATTGACCAAAGAGACCAGTGATTGGATGCAAGGTTACGGCTATCAGATGTGGCGTTGTCGGCCCGGCTGTTTCCGTGCCGATGGTGCTCGCGGTCAATATATTATCGTCGTGCCAGACAAGAACGCCGTCATCGCCATCACCTCTGACAACGGTGACTTGCAGGGCGAACTCAACCTCGTGTGGGAGCGCATCCTACCAGTGTCGTAATTAGTCATAAAGTAAAAGCCGAGAACGATGAATATGAAAAGTTTAACTCTCGCCCTTGTTTTGCTGCTCTTTGCTGGCACTGCCAGGGCGCAGTACAATCAAATGAATGATATCCCGTATCGTGAGGCTACAGAGGGCTATGCCAAAGAACGTTGCAAACTCGATGTGTATTATTCGACTAACACCCAGGATGCGCCTGTGGTTGTGTGGTTCCATGGCGGCGGCATCGAGGGCGGTGAGAAGCATATCGACCAGCAACTTAAGAACAGCGGACTCGTAATCGTGGCGGCCAACTATCGTCTGCTGCCAAAGGCTCCCATTGATGATATCCTTGATGATGCTGCGGCTGCCGTGGCCTGGACATACAAGAACATCGAGAAATATGGAGGTAGTAAGCGAAAGATATTCGTGGCAGGTCACTCTGCAGGCGGCTATTTGCTCAACATTATCGGACTCGACAAGCGTTGGTTGGCTAAATACGGTGTTGATGCTGACTCGTTGGCCGCCCTCGTACCGTTCAGCGGACAGTGCGTCACACACTACAACATTCGCAAGCAGCAGGGCATCGGTCCCTTACAGGCCACCATCGACCAGTACGCCCCACTCACATATGTCCGTCCCGACGCGCCGCCTATTGTTATAATCTCCGGTGACCGCGAATTGGAACTCTATGGGCGCTACGAGGAGCAGGCCTATTTCTGGCGCATGCTGAAACTCGTAGGCCACAAGGATGTGACGCTCTATGAGATGCAGGGTTACGACCACGGTGCTATGCCGTTCCCTGCCTACAAGATTCTGAAAGACCATATCAAACGTCTGACGGAAAAGAGATAGAACATGGATAATACTATTATAGTCAACGGGTGTTACAAACTTTCGTGGCGTGAACGCATTGGGTTCTGCTCGGGCGACCTGGCGCAGAACCTGATTTACCAGACTGTCAGCATCTGGCTACTTTTTTATTATAATAACGTATATGGACTCGACTCTGCCGTAGTGGCCGTGATGTTCCTTGTCGTCCGTATTATCGATGTGATATGGGATCCGATGGTGGGGGCGATAGTCGATAAGTCGCATCCCCGCTGGGGGAAGTATCGCTCGTGGCTGATCTTGGGTGCTGTGCTATTGGCGATCTTTGCCACGCTCTGCTTCTGGAACGGGTTCAGCGGTTCGTTGCTCTACGCCTATATCACCTACGTGGGAATGAGCATGAGTTTCACGTTCGTCAATGTACCCTATGCGGCACTCGGCTCTTCACTCACCCGCGATACCGACGAAATAACTGTTCTGACCAGTGTGCGCATGGTGATGGCCAATCTGGCGGGACTTATCATCAAGACCTTGCCGTTAGTAATCGTCCTCTTCGCGCCCAAGGTGCTGAACCCGCAGACGGGTGAGATGGAGGCGGTTTATAATACTCCCGAGGCAGGAGGGGCGTGGTTTATCACCATGAGCATTTTCGCGCTGACGGGACTGGTGCTGCTCCTCGTCACCTTCTTTGAGAGTAAGGAGCGCATTGTGATGGACAAGAGCGAGAGTGCGCAGGTCAAGGTGAGCGACCTCTGGATGGAACTGGTTCGTAATCGTCCACTCCGCGTGTTGTCATTCTTCTTCATCATCGCCTTCACCACCATGAGCATCAGCAATGCTGCCGACTCGTATTTCATGACCTTCAACATGCATGCCACGCCGTTAATGACGACAGTGTTTATGTGGCTCGGTACGATTCCGGCATTTATCTTCATGCCGATGGTACCAGCCATCAAGCGCAGGATTGGCAAGAACGGTATGTTCCGATTATTCCTCGGTATCTCCATCGCGGCTATGTTGTTGATGTATCTCATCATATCCGTTGAGAGCCTCAAATCCATCACCATATTAATTTACGTAGTGCAGTTCGTGAAGAGTACGGGCGTGGTGGTGGCTACCGGCTATATGTGGGCACTCGTGCCCGAGGTAGTTACCTACAGCGAGTATGCCTCAGGCCATCGTGTGTCAGGCATCGTGAATGCGCTCATCTGCATCTTCATGAAAGCCGGCATGGCACTTGGCGGCGTCATCCCTGGACTGGTGCTGGCCTGGGTGGGCTTCAAGGCGGGAGAACCGGTGCAGGCTCCGTTGGCCGAACAAGGCATCCTCTGGCTCGTCACTCTGATTCCGGCCGTCCTGTTCGTGTTAGCTATTTTCGTAATTGGCAAGTATGAACTTTCTGACGATAAGATGGATGAACTAAACGCAGCAGTAACAAATATAGTGAAAAGTGAAAAATATGCAACTGACATCTAATTCCGACAAGATTACGAGAGATTTTTTCGACTCTCTCTTGATTGAGACCCGATATCTGGACGCTGTCCTCCCTACAACTGAGATGACGCTGTTCGGGGAGTCTTTTCGCACGCCGATTATGACGGCTGCCCTGTCACACCTGCATAATACGGCACAGAACGGTATGACCATCTATGCCCAGGCGGCTGCCCAGAGTGGAGCCGTGCATTGGGTGGGCATGGGCGGTGACGAGGAACTGGAGGATGTCGTGGCCACCGGTGCCCGGACTATCAAGATCATCAAACCCCACGCCGACAACCGTGAGGTGCTACGCAAGATTGAGCATGCCGTCAAGGTGGGCTGTCTTGCAGTGGGTATGGACATCGACCATGCCTTCAATTCAGAGGGTGGTTACGATAATATTTTTGGCCTGCCCATGAAAGCCAAATCGACCAAGGAACTGAAAGATTTCGTGGAGGCGGCCGGAGTACCTTTCATCGTGAAGGGTGTGCTCAGCCCGCACGATGCCGAGAAGTGCCTGAAGGCAGGCTGCGCAGGGTTGGTAGTGTCCCACCATCACGGCATGGTTCAGTATGCCGTGCCGCCACTGATGGCACTACCCGAGATTCTTTCCGCGACAGGCGGCAGCGTACCTGTATTCGTAGATTGTGGCATCGAGAGCGGCATGGATGCCTACAAATGCCTCGCCCTCGGTGCCAAGGCCGTATCAGTAGGTCGTCACCTAATGCCGTTACTTAAGAGCGGGGCAGATGCTGTAGCAGGACGCATCAATGAGATGACGGCAGAACTGGCTGGCGTGATGGCACGTACTGGCATCAGTACGTTGGATAAGATGGATTCAACTATCATTCATAGGAGGGCATTCTGATGTACTTAGGCATTTCATCATCATTGAAGCACGGCTCGCCCAAGGAGTGGGCTGCCAAGCACAAAGCCTTCGGATTGCAGACTGTCAATTTCCCTGTCACCTGTGATGAGGATACGGAAGTTATCATGGCCTATAAGCAGGCTGCCGACGAGGCAGGACTCACTATCGCCGAAGTTGGCGTATGGCGCAACACGCTAGCCGCTGACCCCGATGAGCGCAAGAAATGGATAAACTATGCCGTGCGTCAACTCCGTATGGCCGACGCTATCGGTGCAGCCTGCTGCGTCAATGTGGTAGGCACGCCCTACGGCCCGCGCTGGGACGGTGGCTATCGTGACAATTTCAGTCGCGAACTGTGGGATATGGCTGTCAGGATGGTTCGTATGGTTATCGACACCGCCCGTCCTCAGCATACCAAGTTCTGCATCGAATCGATGCCGTGGATGATACCCAGCAGTCCCGACGAGTATCTGCATCTGATAGAGGATGTGGATCGTGCGGAGTTCGGTACCCACCTCGATGTGGTAAACATGATTACCTCTCCTCGCAGGTATTTCTTCAACGACGAGTTCCTCTGCGAGTGTTTCGAGAAACTCCACGGCACCATCGTGAGTTGCCATTTGAAGGACATCAGGCTCAGACCCGAATACACTTTCCAACTCGAGGAGTGCACCTGTGGCGATGGCACGCTGGATATCAGACTCTATGCCCAACTGGCTACCGCCGAGAACGCTCGCATGCCCATGATTATTGAGCACCGGACTACCGACGAGGAGTATGTGGCGAGTGTGCAGTATGTCAGGCACAGATTGTCCAATCAGTAATTAACAACAAACATTTACGAACATGAAAACTAATATGATTATTGCAGCCATGCTGTTTAGTCTGATGCCCATTATGGTTGGGGCACAGGGAACAGAGATTAACAGCCGTGACCTTCGCGGCAAAGTGGTTTATCAGGATGATGAGGTAGTGTTCCGCCAACTCGACGAGCATACATGGATAGGGAACGGACACCGGGTTTATAATGAGTCTCTCTACCTCGTTGAGGGTAATGACCGCGCACTCCTGATTGATGCAGGGACACGCATACCCGGGTTGGACAAAATTGTGGCAAAGATCACTTCCAAACCCGTCACTATGATAGCCACCCATGCCCATGGCGACCATGTGGGCGGGGTAGGGCCTTTCCCCGAGGTCTATCTGAATGCCGGCGACATGCCCATCGTTCCGAACAATATGCGTAACTACACGGGGCAGATCAAGTATTTCAACGACGGTGAAGTGATAGACCTTGGCGGCCGTGAGATAGAGGTCCTCTTTACGCCTGGTCATACAGCCGGAAGCACCACGTTCTTCGACAAGGCAAAGCATTATGGCTTCAGCGGCGATGCCTTTGGCTCGACCAACCTGCTGGTGTTCACCAACCTTTCCACCGAGATGTATACAGCCGAGAGGATTGAGCGCTATATGAAGAAGAACGATATCCGCTTCCTCTTCCCCGGCCATTATAGCGGTGACAATCTGGAGACGCTCCAGCGTGTCACCGACATTAAGAATATGTGCCGCGAGATACTGGACGGTGAACGTAAACCGACCGCCAGCAACGGCAACAGCGGCGGCATGGATATGATGGTAGACGACAAGGGCGTACGTATCAATTTCAGCAGCCGTTCCGGAATGAAATAATCGTGGCGGGTAGAGTCATTTTGCTGCAGACAAGAGCCGCCATCAGGCTCACTGCCAATAATACGACTGCTTCTTCATAATCTTCACCTGACAAAGTTCATAAATGCAGGGCGCTCGTCGCGTTGGGGGGCAGGATCGCCTTCGGCATGGATTTTGTGTAGCAGAAATGCCATGTTGGTGGCCAGGGTGCGCATGGTCTGCATGCCTTCGGTGTCGAGTTTCACTTCACCCTTGCTTGCTCCGTATGCGATGTTCCAATACTGGGAAGTCACCACGGGCATGTTCATCATCTCGAACATCATGTTCATCGTCTGGAGTGTGGCCGTTGCACCGCCGCGTCGGCAAACTGCCAAAGCCGCAGCAGGTTTGTTTTGTACTAGATGGCCCACTGAGAAGAACAGCCGCTGCATCAGTGAGAGGATACCACCGCTCGGTTGGCCGTAATAGACAGGAGTGCCAACGATGAGCGCATCAGCCGTCGCCATCTTCTCTGTGATGACGGCACACATATCGTCATCGAACACGCATCCCTTAGTACCATTTTGATGGCAACCGCCGCAGTTGATACACATGCGGACAGGCTTGCGGCCAATCTGAACAATCTCTGACTCTACACCGTGTTTCTGTAATGTTGCCTCAATCTCTTTCAGACAGCAGAACGTGTTGCCGTCGGTTCGTGGACTGCCGTTCACCAATAGAACCTTTAGATTTTTATGCGCTTCTGTTGAATGGATCATTGCCGACACGGGAGAAACGACTGCTACACCCGCAGCCGCCATCGTTGCTTTCTTGATAAAATCTCTTCTGTCCATAAGCCTAGTTATTTTATATTCAAAAAACTTCTTAAATCTTGGTGCAAATATACGAAATAGCGGAGAAATATTATTATATTTGCCCCAAGTTTTGTGATTAATTATGAAATAAGAACAACAATGAAACTGAACAATGACTTAGAAATAATCATTTCCGTGGTAACATAATAAGGTCATAATTATCGATAATAGTTTATAAGGATATGAAAAGACTTGTTTTACTCTGTATGCTTTTCCTGCCTCTGGTTGCATGGGCACAAAAGCAGTATTTTCTGCCAACGGCGGGAGCGTCGGATGACGAGCAGCAAAGACCGATGATTGAGGTATATCTGCCTAACAAACCCAACGGTTGTGCCGTCGTACTCTGTCCAGGCGGTGCCATGCGATGGCTGTCGTGGGAGAGTGATGTGGTGAAGATGGCCTCATTCCTAAACGAACACGGTATTGCCGCCATCGGACTGCGCTACCATTTGAATAAGGAGCAGGTGCCACAGGGCATGAAGATGCCGCAGATGGTGGACGTAACACATCCTGAAGCATTTCCACATGCCGATGCCAACCCGATGCATTATGCCAGCGGTGACTCTATTATCCGGCTGGCCGCACAGGATGCCAAGGCAGCTATCCGTATGGTGAGAGAACATGCCGACGAGTGGCACATTAGCAAGGAGAAGATAGGCTTCCTAGGCTTTTCGGCAGGTGGCGGTGTGGCTATTGCTGCCACAATGTCTGTTGACAGCATGGAGCGTCCAGACTTTCTCTGCACCAACTTCGGTCCCTCGCTGATGCCCGTCACCGTTACACAGGATGCGCCTCCCTTGCTGATTATGACCCGTGCCGACCATCCCAATGTTGCTGCGGGTCTTGTCGCCCTATTCATGGAGTGGAAGAAGGCAGGGGCTAATGCAGAAATGCACATATATGGCGACGGCAATGGCCCCTACGAACTGATGCCGCAAACTGGCAATACCACGACTGAGACATGGAGTAGTATGATGGTTCATTGGCTGAAGGCTAAAGGATTCATCGCTAAGAAATGATTTATTCATACCTAACAAAATTATGTCCCAGATTTGGGACAAACTATGTTGGTAGGCTGCGTCATATCTGGAAATACGGACAGGCTTCTCCATTTTAGGAGCGCGATGATGCAGAAATCGCTCATGTCATCGGAGTGCTAGAATGGCATAGGATGTCGGGGGCATGTGGATAGTTACATCACCAGTTTTTTTGTTGTGTTCGATGGGAAACTTATCACCAGCGAGGAGATTTGCCTTCTTAAAATTCACGTTGATGTTGAACGTGGCATCTGAAACCTTGGCTCTGGGGTTGAGCATCACCAGTACTATGTCGCTGCCTGCGGCTCGTGCATAGACAAAGGGGTAGGGGGCTTGCCCCTCTGTCATCGGATAGACAGGCACGAACTCAGCATAGTTGGCGAGGGCAGGTTCTGAGTGATGCAGGGCAATGAGCCGACGCGTCTTGTTGAGTAGTGAGTTGGGATTCTTTTCCTGTGCTGTCACGTTGGGAGCATCGGGTGAAGGATCAACAGGCAGATACAGTTTACTGGCATTGCCTGAAGAAAATCCGAGATTCTTGTCTCTACTCCATTGCATAGGTGTGCGTGCACCATTGCGTGGTTGGTAGGCACCCTCTACTTGTGGCCAGTTGGTAGGCAATTGTCGCATGCCAATTTCGTTGCCATAGTATAAGAATGGTACGCCTGGCATTGTGAAGCCGAAGGCATAGATAATCTCCAGTTCCTTGTCGGTGCGCTTATTGCCGAGTCGGGCATTGTCGTGATTACCCAATGGCAGACTGATATAACCCTTGCCGACCGTCTTCTTGTACTGATCCATATAACTCTTGAGGAATTCTGCAATGTTGCCCTTGCCCTCGCTGTCAAAGTAACTATGCCCTTCGCTCACACCATTTAGGATACGCCAACTCTCCTTTTGGAATAGGTCGTTGTAGCCCCTGAACCAATGGAAGAAGTCCACGTGGAAGCAGTCATCGAGCGCATCAGCGGGGTACGACCACTCGGCTACCATGAATCCTTGTGGGTATTCTTTTTCCAACAGGCGTCGTATCTCGCGCCAGAAAAGTTTGGTCTCATTTTCATTAGTGTTGAAGAATTGCTCATTGCCTCTCACACGACGTGTCTTGACTAGTGCACCAGCCATATCGGCACGGAAGCCGTCGGCTCCCATGTCCATCCAGAAACGGAGCACGTCTTTCAGATCCTCACGCATGGCCATCACATCGGGATGGTCAGTGGGTAGTTGCCATTTCTGTTCTGGATCAGGGTTGGCAAAACCAAAGTTCAGTGCAGGCTGACACCAGTAGAAGTTGCGCATGAACTGTCCGTTACGCTGGCCGTAGCCCTTCACGAATTGTCCGGCAAACTCAATGGGCGGATCTACCCAGTTCGTTTCCGTCCAGATGTAATAGTTGGAGTATTTGTTCTTCTCCTGTTTCTGTGAAGCCACGAACCAGGGATGATCGATAGCGGTATAACTGATCACATAGTCGAAGATGACGTGCATACCCCGTTTGTGGGCCTCTTCGAAGAGTCTTTTGGCATCGTCATTCGTGCCATAACGTGGCGCAATCTTATAATAGTCGCGGATGTCGTAGCCAGCATCGTTAAACGGCGAGTCGAAGAAAGGGTTGAACCAGATAGCATCCACACCAAGACTCTTCACATAGTCGAGTTTGCTGATAATACCATTCAGGTCACCGATACCATCACCGTCTGAGTCGCAGAAGGTCTGCGGATATATTTGATAAAATACCGCATTTTTGGCCCACTCCGGTACTTTCGGTATTTCATACTTTCCCGTAATGTTTTGTCCTGTTGCAGCAATCGATAGCAGTGCCGCACTTATCATCAATAGTTTTCTGATATTCATACAATCGTAATTTAAAGTGCAAAGGTACACTTTTTTTTAGTATTACCAGCACTTTGGGTTGTTTTTTTTATTTATCCACAAATATGTTTGGTTGTTTTATTTTTTTTTCTTACCTTTGCAGCAACAACTAATGCCTTTGTATGGTCATTTGGAAGAATTGTAGACTTATCATATTGTTTGTATTGCTGTTGTTACCGGTTGTTTCCGTGGCTGACAGTGATAAGGTCTTCTACGTTTATAATGCGTCCAACGGCTTGGCAGACAACAGTGCGCAGACCGTTAGTTGTACGAAGACGGGGCGTTTGGTAATCACCACGATGGGCCAGATAAACTTCTACGATGGCCAGAAATTCAGTTTTATCGATCCTACCACTGAAAACACATATCCGCTTTTGAAATACAATGGTCATGCTCACCAGTATTTTGACAAACATCACCACCTCTGGCTGAAGACGCGCCACCAGTTGACGTGTGTGAATCTAACCAATGAGATGTTTGTGGATAATATAGTCGATGAGTTCAAGGATATGGGAATGACCGACAAGGTGGAGGATCTTTTCGTAGACAGTAATAACGATGTATGGCTGTTGACGGAGAAAGGACTCTATTATACAGAGGGCAAGAAATACTATCAGGTGCAGCCGAAACGGAATCTGCAAGAACTAGATACCTGCGATGGTAAGTATCTCCTTTTATTTTATGACAACGGACAGGTGGATGTTTTGGACTTAGGGAGTGGCGGTATAGTGAATTCAGTGAAGGCATACGACAACCAAAAGGCAGCGAGATTCAATCAGACAACCATTGCGCGTAGGGTGGGGAATTTCTATTATCAGATACGCAACGGGGCTGTGGATGGCAACCCGGTGGGCATTCTACTTCGTTTGGATATTGTCAATTGGAAATATGATATCCTTTTGGAGACACCTTATTATTTTAGTAATGTGGTAGAACACGATTCCCTGTTGTATGTGCCTTCTGCATACGGTTATTGGACATATGATATTCCAACGAAGAAACTGGAACATATAGAGAAACTGAAAATGTCAACAGGAGGAATGTTGCTGACAGATATTAATTGTATGGAGTTTGACCGTCAGGGAGGTCTCTGGGTTGGTACGGAGAAGAGAGGATTGCTCTACGCACGTCCATTCCCGGCCCCCTTCAAGTCGTACAGTTGGACAGACAAACGGGCATTGGATATCTCTAATCTGTTGGATCGTCAGCCGACACCAGCCACTAAATATCGTGGCGTGTCGGTGAATTGCGTGTTTCGTGATTCACGCGGATGGGACTGGGTAGGTACATCTGTGGGGTTGCAACTTTATCAGAACAAAAACACTCACCTACCGCAACTTTTTACGCGTAATGAGGGATTGCTGAACAATGTGGTCCACTGTATCGTGGAAGACCGTGAGCATCATATTTGGGTGGGAACCAGTTATGGTGTATGCTGCCTGGTGATTGAAAACGACAAGGTGAGATACATCAACAGGTACAACCAGTGGGACGGTGTGCCTAATGAGTCATTTGTCAATGGGCGCTCGATGATTCTGCCTGACGGTGAGGTCGTCATGCAGGCTCTTGACCACGTGATTGCATTCAATCCTAGCAAGATGAGGACACTCGATGACTCCGTCAGGTTTGAGATATATCCGAAACTCATACGTCTTCTGGTAAATGGTAACGATATTGGAACTGGTCAGAAATTGGGTGGAAATGTGATCCTTGAACACGCGCTGACCCGTACGAAGGAGATTAATCTGAACTACGACCAGAACAGTATTTCGTTGACCTTTTCCGGTTTAAATTTTTTCCGTCCGCAGCAGTCCTACTATCGTGTGCGCCAGACGGGGCCTGGACGAAGCGGAAAATGGGAGTTGTATACACCCTATAATTCGCAGGGTTTGGTTGACAGAGCCGGTTTCCTGCATCTGCCGATGGCCTCTTTGCAGCCTGGTCATTATATCGTTGAGGTACAGGCCTCTATGTTGCCTGATGTATGGGAGACTACGCCCTATGAGTGGGTTGTCAATGTCCATGAACCTTGGTGGCGCACTACGGGTGTGCTGGCACTTCTTGGTCTTGTACTCTTGTTCCTGTTGCTGATTTATGTCTTACTCTATCTGAGAAATGCTAATTTACGGGCTCGCCGTATCAGTGAGGAGATGGGCATCATCAGGCGCATTAGGTCATTTGTGGAGCGTTGTGATGCCGAGAACGGATCAATCTTGGAGCCTCAGCCTGAGGTGGTTGCTGGCACATTTGAAATCTCAGGCGATTTCAGTCCGGAGTTTGTTGAGGCCATGACTGCCATTATGCCTATGGTTGCCCAAAAGAGTGAGAAGCCTCTCTCCATGCGTGAGTTGAGTAATGTAGCAGGATTGAAATTGGATGAATTCTGTAAACTCATAGCATCGAACATCTATAAGAACCCGCGTCCAATAGCCATGCAGATGATGTTGAATCGTGCAGCGGACATGATACTGAGGAATCGTCAGAAAAATATTGCGGAGATTTCAGACGAGTGTGGTTTTATTTCGCCCAACTTCTTCATTGCCTCGTTCTATCATAAGTATAAGAAGACGCCAGAGCAGTATCGGTATCAAAAGTAGGCTATTTTAATTCTATCTGGCGAAAACTGACCAGTCGCCATGTCCTTTCTCCCATACCTTTATAATAGGCATAGGCTTGATAGCGGTTTTCGGTTTGGAAGAAGTTCCCTTCCGATGGCAGGAAGGTGGTACTGCCGTCGTCCTTCAACCACAGATACTGGTAGTTGTAGTAACCCTGCTTTTGCAGGATGCGGGTATAATACATATCTTCCTCCTTGTCGTATGCCATTACATAGTTGTAGATGTTATCATCGGTAGTCCACTGGCCGTCGACGATAATTTTCCCTTCGGGGAGCCTAGGGGCTTTCAGGCGATAGTTTACCCATACGTATTCGCTGATTATGTCGTTCTCTTGGTTGTCGCTGTTGCGGATGTAGAAGGCTCCGTCGGCATCCTCGTCGTATATGTAATTGGGTCTTGGCTCATTCATAAATGGGAAGGCCTGATAGTAGGTGCCATCCCAGCGGATGAAATCAATGCCCATAGTCGGGTGACTCACATCGAGTACCTCAAACTTGTGATACTCATTCCCACCATCGAAGATGAGGGCTTTGTTATGTATCCATTCTAATCCGTTGGCATTTAGGAAGTTCGGCTTGACATCTTGACGGGCGTTTCTGCCATTCTGCATTACAACAGTTCTGATCTGATCTTCAGGGTTGGTTACGAGTAAACTGCCATATCCCAGTTTCATAGAAACCTGCTGATGCCTATCGTTTAAATCGATGTCCGTATTGGTGGTCACGCTGAGGGATAGATTCATTACCTGCTCTGTTACCATGAACTCCACTGTCATCACCTCTTCGTTGTCATTGTCCTCGTCAAGTATATGCAGACGGTAGTTACCGCTCATCTTCAGGCGACAGCGCTCGTTGGGAATCTGTAGGCGGTAGTGGGTATAGGCCACCGTAGTGTTCACGGAGTTTTCATAGTTGTCAATGGTGTTGTCATTGAATCCCTCCAGCCAGTCGCTCTCAAAGATATCCTCGGAAGTCGTCCAGTCAGCCTCGCAATGCTCTACCTTATATATATATCTATGGTAGATGTGCGAAAGTTCGTCGAAGGAGATGTTCAGTACATCATTGGTACCCAGGCGCATAACTGCGGGCGACAGCCAGTCTTGGTTCACAACGACCTGCAACGTCCTGATTTGTGGGTCGTGAATCCTGCTTTTGCCGGAAACCATCAGTGGTATCAGCAGCATGATGATGAGCAGTCTTTTCATTCTTAGTTTCTTTTCTCGGTGATGATGCCGTGGCGATAGGCATAGAGCAGTTCTTTCAGATCTGCTATCTGAGCCCGCAGTTCTTCGCCTTTGTCCGTATCGGCTACGAGCATGCGATGGGCAGACATTTCTACAATCTGAGTTGTTGACTTGATGTCGGTTCCTTTGACGATGGCTTCACGGGCAGAGGTAAACGGTGCGTGCTGTACCAGTTGGAAACCGCGTGAGTGATAGACGAGGGTGTAGCCTGCTATACCAGTCTCAGAGTGGTATGCTTCGGAGAAACCACCGTCAATGACCATCAGTTTACCGCCTGCCTTGATGGGGTTTTCACCCTTCGAGGCGTGGACTGGTACGTGGCCGTTGATGATATGTCGGTTCTCGCCTTTCACCCCAAAGGCATCGAGAATACGGTCGCAGACTTCTTCGGAGTCACGGAGTTTGAAATAGTTGCCTTTCTCCTCTTTATAGGTCTCTTTGTCTTTAAGGAAGTAGCGCTCGAAAGTGGCCATCTTTGACTTGTCAAAGAGTGGCGAGTCTTTGCCGCACCAGAGGTAAAGGAAATAGTCACGGGCATAATTACGTGGATATTCGTCCGATGGACTTGAGTTTGGGTTGAAGGCTGCACGAACCATCATGCCGATATTGTGCATCAGGTCTTTGCCACTGTATTTCTTTCCAGGGAATATCTCTACCGCTTTCAGCGAGCCGTCTTCATTGAGTGGTATACTGGCATGGAAGAGCAGGTTGGAGTTGCTGATGGCAAACATACACCCGTGAGAGAGAATGGTGCGGATATGCTTCTGTAGTTTTTCACTGATACGGAACGAGTGGTGGAGTCTTTCCATCAACTGCCATTCCTCTTCCGTAAAGGCATTGGGATTAGATGGGTCAATGGTGGGGAAGTTACAGGAACGCATCTCGTATACTTTTCCGTCTATCGTGCAGATACCGCGTTGGTAGTCTATGTGGTCGAAGAGACTGCGATCCTGCATCTGCCATTCGGGATGGCGTCCGAATATCTTAGCCTCCTCTTTGAGTTGGATGATGGTGATGGCCTTGTGCATCTTCGCCGTCAACAGACGGGTCTTCTCGTCTATCTCATTGTCACGCAATAGGATTGGCAGGAATTCCTCGCAGGGGTCATCGCCATAGACCTCCAAGGCGAAAGTAGCCAGTGGTACGAGGTTAATGCCATATTCCTCGATGGTGGCAAGATTGGCGTAGCGCAGACTGAGGCGTAGCACGTTGCAGATACAGGCATTATTGCCTGCCGAGGCTCCCATCCAGAGAATATCGTGATTGCCCCACTGGATGTCCCATGAATGATATTGTCGCAGGGTTTCCATGATCTTATGGGCCCCTGGGCCACGATCATAGATGTCGCCGAGGATGTGTAATTGGTCGATAGCGAGGCGCTGGATTACGTTGCAGATGGCCTCGATAAAGGCGTCAGCTCGTCCCGTAGAGATGATGGTATCTACAATGACAGCCACATAGGCAGCCTTATCTTGGTCGTCAGTACGCTCATGTAGCAGTTCTTCGATGATGTATGAAAAATCCTCAGGTAGTGACTTGCGAACCTTGCTGCGAGTGTATTTGCTGCTGACATCGCGACATACACGGACGAGTTGGTGGATGGTGATACGGTACCAGTCATTAAGATCGGTTTCCTGTGCCTTGATGAGTTCAAGTTTCTGCTCCGGGTAGTAGATCAGGGTGCAGAGTTCTTTCTTCTCCGATTCACGGATTGTGTTGCCGAAGAGTTCGTTCACCTTACGTTTGATATTGCCGGATGCATTTTTGAGTACATGCTGGAAGGCCTCACTCTCGCCGTGTATGTCGGCCAGAAAATGCTCTGTGCCTTTGGGTAGGTTCATGATGGCCTCCAAGTTGATAATTTCCTTGGCTGCATCAGCGATGGTGGGAAACGATTGCGAAAGCAGTTGCAGATAGTGTCTGTCTGCCTTGTTGTATGGATTTGATGATGTCATATTTTCAGATGATTCATGATCAGTTTTCGAATGCGCCGCGTTTCACGGTTGTCACATGGAGGAAGTGGCATATAGCCTTCTTCTAGGAGCGTCTGTTCTTGGAGTATCTGCATGAGACATGAGGCATATTTCAGCAGTTTCTTTTCATCAAGGGTCTGCTGTAACTGATCGTCATCCACAGCGTCGCGTCTTAGTTCACGGGCCAATTCAATAAGGTGGAGCAATAAAGGTTGTTTCTCTATCTGACTGATCATACGTACCAAGTAGTCGGTCTCGTCGCCCTTGTATTCGCCGATGATTTCTTTCAAGGGTAAAGGTGGCTGCCAGTTTTTAGGGAAGAAGGCGGTAATCTTGGAGGTGTCGAGACTGGGTGTATCCAGACCGAGGATATTGATGCCGTAGTCTATATAGTTTCGGATGTTTTCGTGCTCGGCATAAATCAGCAGCCTGCGCCAGTCTGTTTCTTGACCGCAGACTACCGGCTTCTGAACCCATCGCCTATCGCCGGTGATGCTTGCTTTAATGATGCATGCCAACAGCCGTTGCGTTGTCTCGTCCATCTGTTCCAGCACATTCGAGTCGAGTACCTTTTGGTAGATGGCAAAAGTTTGTGAGCACATCTCCTGAGGGGTTATGCTGTTGGTTATCAGCGTATTGCGGATAATCTCTATGCGTGGGTTCCATTTTAACTGCCTGAGGTATCTTTGCTCCATATTGCCGAAAACAATAATGGCATAGGCTCGCTCCACACTATTTTTTTGCCAAAGCAGAGTCTTGTGTAGTTTTTCTTGCAGTGATTTCTCCTCCAATATCCAGGGCTCCAACTGTCCGTGTGGCGAGAGAATGACGCGTGCCCCGTTCTTGTATGCTGTATTGACTGCATTGACAATGGAATATTGCCAGCACCCATGACAATGCACAATGTCTGGTTCCATCTTCTGGCAGATAGCCTTGAAGTCGCTTGGTGAGTCTGTGGCCCTGACATCAGCACTATGACACATACCCTCCACTAATATGCTTACATACTTGGCAATCATATTGTCGGATTTCGGGTATATATGCAGGATTTTCATCGGCTTGTCAATTGTCAGGGGGAGTTAGCAGAGGTTATGGCACATAATTGACAGCCGTAGCCCTAACAGACGGCGCAGACTGATGTCTTGTTCGAAAAATTTTAGGAGGTCGTGCGCATAGTCTTGTCGCACGACAATGAAGTCGTACTTGCCACGGAGATATTTTAGTCTCTTCCCCTCATGGCCGTCGGCCTGCTTGCGCTCTGCCTTTCTGATCTGTCTGCTTGCCTCCCAAACTTCATCGAATATTTGGAGTCGTGTCCCTTTCTTCCGGAAGTAGCCCAGCATTACCTTCGAGGTGTCATTGATGAATTCGGCCAGTTCTTTCAACCATTCCAAGGAGGTTGGTTTCGAGTTTATGTCCGTAAATATAACCCATTCATTCTTAGATGCTTTTACGCCAATGCTTAATGCCAACCTTCGACGTGTAATATTGCGGTTTGGCTTTGGCAGGAAGGTAGTATATAAATGCGGATATTCCTGTTTGAAGAGTTTCAGCACGTCCTCTGTATTATCTGTCGAAGACTCGTCGACGACAATCACTTCATATCCCGGCTCGTAGGCTTGTGTGAGGAAGTCTGGCAGACTCTCCTCCAACTCGCGGGCTTTCTCATAGACCGCCATGATAACAGAGAAACGGCATTCTTCTTTTGTCATGATTTTTTTTTGCTTATAATTCGTCGCTCATATAGCCTATCGGCAATTTGCGGCAGTTGTATTGCGAGGCCATGATTTCACCATAGGCCCCTGCAGAGCGGATGGCCAACAGGTCGCCCCGACGGGTTCCGTTGAGGTCTATCTGCTTGGCAAAGACATCCGTTGATTCGCAGATAGGTCCCACCACGTCGTAGATGTCGTTGGGCTCCTCGCTGGTAATGTTCTCGATCTTGTGGTAGGCCTGATAGAGGGCAGGGCGAATCAGGTCTGGAAATCCTGCGTCGACAATAGCGAATTTCTTCACAGCACCTTTCTTAATAAATAAGGTACGCGTAATAAGACTTCCGCACTGGGCTACCATCGCACGTCCTAATTCGAAGTGCAATGTCTGTCCCGGACGCAACTTCAATTTCTTGGCATAGGTGCTGAAGTATGCCTTGAAGTCAGGAATCGGCAGACGGTTGGGGTGTGCGTAGTCCACACCGAGTCCGCCGCCTACATTGATGTGCTCCACGCGGATGCGGTGACAGTCGAGGATGTTTTGTAGTTCATTAACCCGGTTGCAGAGGGCTTCGAAGTCGCCCATATCGAGTATCTGTGAACCAATGTGGAAGTGGAGACCCACAAATTTGACGTTAGCCATCTTTTCCGCTTCCTCAATCACGTCGAGCATGTCGCGCATGTCAATGCCGAACTTGTTTTCTGCCAGTCCCGTGGTGATGTTCGCATGGGTGTGCGCTCCAACGTTGGGATTCAGGCGGAAGGCCACACGAGCCACTTTACCTTTGGCAGCAGCTAGTTCGTTGATAACTTCCAATTCTGGTATGCTCTCTACGTTGAAGCAGAAGATTTCGTTGTCCAGACCGAGGTTGATTTCCCAGTCGGCCTTTCCCACGCCTGCATAGACAATCTTATTGTTGGGGAACCCTGCCTTGATGGAAGCCTCTATCTCGCCACCGCTCACGCAGTCGGCACCCATACCTGCTTCACGGATGATGCGGAGGATCTTCGGGTTGGCATTGGCCTTGATGGCATAATGAACCACAAAGCCTTCATACTTGCCAGCCTCCTCGTTGATGGTGCGTAGTGTCTGGCGTAACACTTCCGCATCATAGTAGTAGAAGGGCGTCTGAATCGCCTGTAACTTCTCTACGGGGAATTTTCCTTTGCCCATAATTAGTCTGTGTTGTGTTCCTACCGGTCCTTATTTGTTGAAGATGGTGTCGCTGAGTTTTTGGAGGGCCCGCTTCTTGTCTTCCTCACGGATGAGGAAAGAAATGTTGTAGTTCGAACCACCATAACTGACCATGCGTACGGGAATGTCCTTCAGGGCATCCAGTGCCAATGTCTCGAAGCCGATGTTCGACCAGTCGAGGTCACCCACCACGCAGATAATGCACATACCTGTATCAACAGTGACCGTACCATACTTCTTCAGTTCATCCACAATCTCGCCTAAATGGGCAGAGTTGTCGATACTCATTGAGACACCCACCTCAGAGGTACATACCATATCAATAGGTGTCTGATAACTCTCAAAGATCTCGAATACCTTGCGCAGGAAACCTGTAGCCAAAAGCATACGGCTCGATTTGATCTTGATGGCAATAATGTTGTCCTTGGCGGCAATGGCCTTGATCTTGCCGTACTCAGTAGCGTTGCTGATGGTGGTTCCCTCAGCATCGGGATCCATCGTGTTCAACAGTCGTACGGGAATACCGGCATACTTGGCGGGCTGTACACAGGTGGGGTGGAGGATCTTCGCACCGAAGTAAGCCAACTCTGCGGCTTCCTCGAAATGCAACTGATGCACCGGCTCGGTCTTATCCACCACACGTGGATCATTGTTGTGCATACCGTCGATGTCTGTCCAGATCTGGATCTCCTCAGCACCAATGGCGGCACCTATGAGTGAGGCAGTATAGTCAGAGCCGCCACGCTGTAGGTTGTCCACTTCGCCATAGGCATTACGACAGATGAATCCCTGAGTGATATATACCTGTGCTCCTTCGTTGTCGGCGAGGATAGCGTTCAGTTTTTCCTTGATATACACTGGATCCGGCTCGGAATTCTTGTCCGTGCGCATAAAATCGAGGGCGTTCAGCAACACGACATTGATACCTTGTTCCTTCATATAGTTGGCCACCATGTTGGTTGACATCATCTCACCTTGTGCTACAATACTCTTCTCCTCAAAACTGGTGAAGAGTTCCTTCGTAAACGAGCGCAGGTAGTCAAACTCCCCTTTCAGGAACTCACGTGTTGTCTGCTTTGTCTCATCTTTGCTGTACAGTTCCTCTATGTGGCGCAGGTATTTCTGCTCCAGACGATTAATCACCTCGTTGGCGCCATCGGGATTCTTCTTATAGAGATAATCGGAAATCTCGACAAGTGAGTTTGTAGTTCCTGACATGGCGGAGAGCACCACGAACACGGGGTCTCCTGATTTGGTGACAAGTTTGGTCACCTCTTTCATTCTCTCTGGGCTACCGACGGATGTACCGCCGAATTTCATAACTTTCATATTCTATATTTTTAAATTTCTTCTCTTTCGGAATACCTGACGGTAATTTCATCATTATCTGGCTCATCCACCAATTGTATCTGGTTGAAGTCACTGGTTACCTCTTCCATTTTGCCTCCGACACAACGGTAGACAACCCCGGGATACTTGTCGAGTAAGGGCATGTTGTGAGTTGCCATTATCACAGCGGTTCCAGTCTGGCAGATCTGCCGGAGCAGTTCAATGATGTTTTCTGCGGTTTCTGGGTCCAGATTACCCGTCGGCTCGTCGGCAATGATAAGTTTTGGTTTGTTGAGGATGGCTCGTGCAATCGCCACACGCTGCTGCTCTCCGCCAGAGAGTTCGTGTGGCATCTTGTTTGCCTTATCTTGCAGACCCACGTCGCTCAGCACCTCGTCAATACGCTGGTCTATCTCTTCTTTCTTCTTCCACCCTGTGGCTTTTAGTACGAACTGCAGATTCTTGTACACAGTACGGTCACCTAAAAGTTGGAAGTCCTGAAAGACAACTCCCATCTGCCGTCTGAGGCCTGGGATATCTTTCTGGCGCAGGTTGAGCAGATCAAAATCGAATACCGTAGCCTTGTCGGCTTCGTCCATGTCCAACTCAAAATACAGGGTTCGCAACAGACTGGACTTTCCGGATCCAACGCGTCCGATGATATAGACAAACTCTCCCTCTTCCACGTGGAAGTTCACCTTCTCCAGAACACAGATGCCGTGCCGTTGGTAGATGTTAGCGTTCTTATAGTTGATCAATAACTGACTCATCACTTATTCCATTTGGTGTTTGGCTTTTGCCTCACGGCGCTTCTTGTCCCAGTTGGGGTCATGGCGCTTCTGCAGTTCGGCGGCAATCTCCTCAATACGGAGTCCCTTGCTGGTCATTAGCACAATCAGGTGATATATCAGGTCGCAGGCTTCATACACCAACTTGTCCTTACTTCCGTTGGTGGCTTCTATGACAGTCTCCAATGCCTCTTCACCCACTTTCTGGGCTATACGGTTGATACCGTCCTTGAAAAGCGAGGTGGTATAACTGCCCTCTGGCATCTCTTCATGGCGTTTGTTGATAAAGTCTTGTAACTCGGTCAGGAAGAGTAGGGGATTGCTTTCGTTATCCTCACCCCAGCAGGTGTCGGTGCCTTTATGACAGGTCGGACCTTCTGGCAGTGCCTTCACTAGTAGCGTGTCGTTGTCACAGTCGACGGCAATACTCACCAGATTCAGGAAATTTCCGCTAGTCTCACCCTTTGTCCACAGACACTCGCGACTGCGACTCCAAAAAGTCACCTTCTTTGTCTGCAGTGTCTTGTCGTAGGCATTCTTGTTCATATAGCCTAGCATCAGCACGTTCTTTGTCTTTGCATCCTGGACGATAGCGGGCACTAATCCGCCGCTCTTTTCAAAATTAATCTCCATTTCTTTCACGATTACACAATTTGGCTGCAAAGTTACGAATAAGCGAGCGAAAAACCAAATATAAATAAAAATAATCTCGATTTTTTTGGTGTTTCGCTCGATTTGCATTATCTTTGCACTCGATATGAATAAGAGCGAAGAAAAACGGCAAAAGGACGTAAGGAGCAGCCTCATTCTGCCTAATGATGTGCAGGAGGTACCCCGACTGGCGGAATTTGTGGATGCTGCCTGCGAGGCTGCGAATTTCGATATGTCGACGACTATGCAGATGAACCTTGCTATTGAGGAGGCCGTGGTAAATGTGATGGACTATGCCTATCCCCCTGGGACTAAGGGTGATGTCTACATTGAAACGGTGGCTGGAGAAGAGGGACTGGTCGTTATCATTTCTGATAATGGAGTCCCCTTTGATCCCACTACCCGTGGTGAAGTTGATACCACACTATCGGCAGAGGAACGCAGTATCGGCGGCCTGGGCATTATGTTGATGCGCCGTTATATGGATAGTACTGAATACAGGCGTGAAGGCGATCGGAATATTCTTACACTCACCAAAAAACGAACAAATTAAATAACAAAAAAATATGAAGACGACATTCAAAGAAGAAAACAACCAACTCGTAATGGCCTTTATCGGACGGCTTGACACGGCAGCAGCAGTACAGACTGAAAAAGACATGCAGGTGCTCTACAACTGCGACGGACGTGACATTGTGCTTGACTGCGACAAATTGGAGTATATTTCATCAAGCGGCCTGCGCTTGTTCCTTGGTCTGCTGAAAGTTGCAAAGCCTAAAGGCAGTCGTGTCTGCATCTCTGGTCTGAGCAATGATCTGCGCCAGGTGTTCAATATGACAGGCTTTACCAACCTCTTTGAGATTATCTGAACTCGTTAGCCAAAACGATGAGATACCACGCAGGATTCAATCGTGAGGGCGAGTATGACCATTATGTCGTAGATGAACCAATGCCGCTGTTGGAATGGTTGTTGCAGAACGTGCAGCAGTCGAAGTCGAAGATCAAGGCGACACTACAAGGGAGGGGCATCAAGGTGAATGGTAAAACCGTGTCGCAGTTCGACTTTCCACTGGAATGCGGCATGAAGGTGGCTGTCAGTAAAACTAAACGCAACCAACAGGGCTTCAAGAGCCGTTGGGTGAAGATTGTTTATGAGGACAAGTGGCTGATCGTCGTGGAAAAGGCAGAGGGTATCCTCTCAATGGCAGCAGGTCACTCGGCACTGAATGTGAAGACAGTGCTTGACGACTATTTCAAGAAGTCACGCCAGAAATGTACGGCACACGTGGTACATCGGCTGGACAGGGACACCAGCGGTCTGATGGTCTATGCGAAAGACATGGAAACGGAGCAGATCTTAGAGCACCATTGGCACGACATTGTCTATGACCGTCGATATGTGGCCGTCTGTTCTGGTGAGGTGATGCAGGATGAAGGCACCATCGAGAACTGGCTCAAAGACAACAAAGCCTACGTGACTTATTCTTCGCCTGTGGACAACGGGGGAAAGTACGCCATTACCCATTGGCATGTGCTGGCCCGTACGGCAGGGCACTCGCTGGTAGAGTTCAAACTGGAAACAGGACGCAAGAACCAGATTCGTGTTCACTCAGCAGATATGGGCCATCCTGTGTGTGGTGATGTGAAATACGGCAATGGTGACGATCCGCTCCACCGTCTGTGCCTGCATGCGTGGCTGTTGTGTTTCTACCATCCTGTGACGAGTGAGCCGATGGAGTTTGAGACCCCTTTACCAACGTCGTTTAAGAAATTGTTTAAGTGATGGAGATACAGATACCCAATTTAGGTTATTACATTTTTATATTGGTGGCCATCATTGTGGCCTTCCTGATTATCAAGAAGGTAACGACGTGCTTGGTAAAGTCAATCGTGCTGATTGTGTTGGCCGCCGTGTTGGGCTATATCTATTGGATGTACCTCAGGTAGTCTCTTCAGCGAAGATGCGTTCAAAGGTTTCGCGAAGCCGTGGAGGATCGGAAATCAGGTTGCGCAGATTGTTGAGATTCTTTTCATTGGGCGACTTTGGCAACCACAGTCTGATATAGCCGTTGACTGAATACTTGCTGTCAAGGTGTTCCTTGAAGCGATTCCAGTGTCCTTCTTTATTAAGTTCTGGATAATTACTCAAGCCGTACTGAATAGTGCGGCGGATAACCACTTCTACATCAATATCCCTATCGGCTTCGGCGATGATTTTTCCGTAGAGGCTTCGGGGGGCACGACTGGCCGAGGCACGGTGATCCTCAATGGCTTCCTTCATAATCTTGATTTGCTCAGGCGAGAACCATTTTTTCAGACGGTTGTCTGATGCGAGTATCTTTCCGCCAGTAAGGTGGTGGATGGCCCGGGGACCTGACATACCGAGGTCATGGTAGGCGGCAACGGTATAGACCATATTAATGTCTGCACCGGTGGTCTTCACCAAGTCAATGGAACGGCGGATGACACGGGTGATGTGCTCCAGGTTGTGGGCACGGTCAAACTCGGCGTACTTGGGGAGTATTTTGGTCTCGATGAACTCCACCAAATCAAGGCTGGGGGCGTTGCTGATCATAAAAAAAACGGCATATTTGTTGCAAAATTACGAAATATTCCTTACTTTTGCAAGCAAATGACGAAAAATATGAAAGAAGAAACAAGAATCAAGACTGATTCGCCGAAAGCGTGGCTGTTGGCAGCACGTCCCAAGACGCTCTCTGGTGCTGCCGTACCCGTGATGATAGGGGTGGCTTTGGCCTATACCGATGCGCCCCTGTATGGGGGTGATGTGTTCAGTTGGACGGCTGCTTTGTTGTGCCTGCTTTTTGCTTTCACCATGCAGATTGATGCGAACTTCATCAATGATTTCTTTGACTTTGCCAACGGCACTGATAATAACGAGACGCGATTAGGGCCGCGGAGGGCTTGTGCGCAGGGATGGGTAAAACTCGACTCCATGAAACGGGCCATAGCCCTGACCACCTGTCTGGCTTGTATCATCGGATTGCCTCTGGTTTGGTATGGCGGTCTGGAGATGATTCTTGTCGGTATTATCTGTGTGGTGTTCTGTTTTCTCTATACCACCCACTTCTCCTATTTGGGATTAGGCGACCTACTGGTGCTCATATTCTTCGGTCTGGTACCGGTGTGTATCTCCTATTATCTGCAACTGCACACGGTCACATGGCAGGTGTTCCTTTCTTCTTTGGCTTGTGGACTGGTGATTGATGCCCTGCTGATAGTGAATAACTTTCGTGATCGTGATACGGATAAGGAGGCTGGTAAGAACACCATCATTGTGCGCTTAGGTGCCAAGGCGGGCTTGCAACTTTATTTGGGTGTGGGTGTGGGTGCCATGATATTAGGTGGCACTTTCTGGATGAACGGTCATCCGTTGGCTTTTTTCCTACCGTTTATTTATTTTATTCTCCATGTATTTACTTGTCTGAAAATCAAGCGCATTGATAAAGGAAAGGCACTGAACCTCTGCTTGGGAGAGACTGCACGGAATATCCTTATCTATGGGCTTTGCGTGGTGGCAGGGCTGCTGCTGATATAGACTATCTTAGGAAATCTTAGTCTGTCCTAAGTTCTCCTAATTAAAGAAAGGCCACGAAACGCCGAAGTGGATGACGCTGCCATTGACGGGATAGTGGGGGGTTAGGAATTTCATGTGATTGCCTTTTCCGTCCAACACATTGCTCATCATGATAAAGAAGCGTACGCCTTTCAGTCTCAGGTTGGCGTAGACATCAACGAAGGGATAGCCGCCCAGTTTCACGCGACTCTTACTATTCTGCTGAATAGCAAACTGGTTGATCATCGGACAGAAGTCAGGAGCGTCGTATTGCGTGAAGTAGGTGGCGTCAGCACCAAGTTCCACATCAAGCACCTTGGCAATCCTGAATTTAAGATAGAGGTTGGAGAAAATGTTCCATGTGGGCAATGGCAGGACATCCTGGTTGCTGGAGTTCTGGTAGGTAACGATGTTCTCCCAGTTCAGCGGCCCCAGGCGCAGGTTCTGGTGTAGTTGTGCCGTGAGGATATTGATGTTGCTAGAATTCTGATAGACATCAGCCGTCATGTTTATGCAACCATAGTTTGTTACCACGGTCTGCGGGTTGGCATTTGTCTCGTAACTCATGCCGAAATAGGTGTAGTTCTGTATCTCTTCCACTGCCACACGTAGTTTCGTGTCGGTCTTCTCATAGGAGAAGAGTCCCTCAATACGGGAGAGCGTTTCCATCGAAAGGTCATTACGATCCCACCAGAAATGCTTGGAGTGGTATTTGCGGTGGTAGAAAGTGGGGTTCAGTCGGTGGAAAAAGGCACTGGCAGCCAGACGGACAGTGTCGCCGAAAAGGGCGAAGTTTAGGTCTGTGCTGAAATCAAGTTTCAATTGCCCGGCATCTTCTCCTATCACCCATGCCTCAGCCTGAGCCTTGAAGTGAAGGGTCTTGCCTTGGGTCTTGTTAAGCAGTCCGCCCACACTGATATTGTTCTCGCTCCATGATTGTAGGAAGGCAGAGTCGGTATTCTCGATAATATCAGGCATCTCATATCTCCGGTGCTCGTGGGTGATGAATCCCTTCAGTCCGGCCTTCATGTATTTGTTAAAGCCTTCGAGCAGGGCAATACCAAGGGTGCTTTTGATTTGGAGATGCTTCGTCTCATCGTAGATGGAGTCGTTGCCGAATCTGGCCCCACGGGTGTAGTAAGCAGGATTGAGATAGTAGTCGTCCGGGGTAAAATAGCCCTGATAGATGCGCTTGTAGTTGTGGAGTTCGAGGGTGTGGATGAAACTGGTGACAGGCACGTATTCCTTCTTCATGGTGGCATCGATGGAGTCCTGGATAGCCTGTGCACGGTTCAGACTGTCGATAGCGGCCTGTCCTGCTACTTGTATACGGGCAGTGTCTGCGGCCAAAGCCAAAGAGTCCGTCTTGGTTTTCGGCTCACTACCTACAATAACCGCACCTGCAGGACGTCCTTTGGGAGTTGTCCTTTTCATGTCGCGCCCCTTTGACAGACCGTCTTGTTCCTCTTTCTCCTTTTCTTTCTCTTTCTTTGACTCCTCTGCAAACTGGCGGGCTTTCAACTCCTCTTCGGTCATCTTTACCTTGCGGTAGAAACCTATGTTGTAACGGTGACTTAGAAAAACGTGTTGGTTATCGTTGCGGTTCCAGTTCAGGGTGAGCACCGTCGGAATTTCGTTTTCATCATAGTTGTCTTGAAATGACTCAGGATGGGTGATATATTCGTCGTTGGAAATGCCCCCGTTTTCCGACGCCTTCTGGTGATTGGCGGAGAGCAGGATGTGCATCTGATACCTGTCGCCAATGTATGAGCCGAAGAGGGTTCCGTTGAAATGCGATATGCTCTGGTTATTGAAATAGCCCCGTGCGTAGTCGTAGTTCAGATCAAAGCCGAAGCCGAGCCGCTTATTGGCATTCACGGCAAACTTGGCATTGAGGCGGTCTTCGCCATTCTGCTTGTCACCACAGTTGTCGTAGGTGACGCATGTATAGGGCGAGAGCGTATTCATGAAGAGGAACTCGTCGGGCTGCTTGAAGAAGAAACTATAAGGGTCTGTAAAGATGAACGAACTACTCTCGCGTCGGTCAATGAAGATACGGTTCTGGCGGGCCGTGTAGTTGTTGCCGAGGGTATTGTATTCCCCGTAGAAGCCTGTATTGAACGTCGTGTTCACGAACAGATGGTGCACGGTGTCGGGGGTGGCGGGTATGACGTCGCCGAATTTCCTGTCAACCGTCCAGGAATAGTGGCCTTTGGGTATCTCCTTGTTCTTGGTGGTGTCGTTACTGTTCTTATTGAAATTCCTGTTATCTGTGCGCTGTGTGATATTTCCGCTCTCGTCTATCTGGTTGAAGGTACGGCTGTCCTGGGCGGAAGAAGTGAAGAGTGATAAGTGAAAAGTGATAAGTATCCCTACCACCCTCAGCATCCACATTGTTTTTCTCTTATGATAATTCTCAATTTCCAATTCTCAATTCTCAATTTACTTGATCATTCTCAACGACGACTCGGCAATCTTAAAACACATGGATATCAGGATAATATATGTGCCCACAGTTCTGTCCTTGGTGAGATACCAAATCACGCCAATGACGGCTCCAATCATAAAGATGATATTCAGCAAGTTGCGAATTTTGTCTTTATTCATTTCGTCTCGTTCAGTAGGGTGTTGAACTTATTGAAGATAAAGTCCTTGCGGTCAATAGTCTTACGACGGAATTTGCCGGAGATAGGCAGAAGTTTGGTGTGCTTCTTGTTTACGCAATATTGGTCGGTGATCCATTGCTCTGCTGCGTAGCGTATAGGGTTGCGCTCCACGTCGTAGTCGTAGGTGATACGGGTCAGCCTGACGTCAGCCTTGCCATCTGCACACTCAACGATGAGTTGGTAGTTGAATATGGTCTGGTCGAGCGAGAGGGCGGCTTTCTTGAAGACGAGCCACTCGTGGTAGACGGCTCCTATCTCGCGCTTTTCCGTGTCCTTGATGGCGACTACGCTGTTCTCCTGCTGATTCGTCTCTGTCGTCATCTTCTCCATCTGGGCCAGCAGGATGTCGTAAATCTGCTGAGCTGATTTTCCCGGGGCTTGGATGGTTGTCTTCCAACATACCTTTCCGTCAACGACGGGTACGGCATTCTCCACCAGATATTTGGCGTCTTTATTCTCCTTTGCCACGGGTTCCTGTTCTATTCTCTCCCAAGTGTTGTCTTGTGCTGAGGCCAGCATGGGCAGTGCCATCAGCAGGGCTATCAAAAATTGTTTCATCTTTACCATATTATTTTTAATTGGGTGCAAAAGTAAGAAAAAAAGTGAAGAGTGAAGAGTGAAGTGTGAAGAATTTGCTGCCACCTTGCTTTTTTTAACTATTCGCATGCCACTTTTCACTTTTCCTTTCTCACTTTTCACTTCTATTTCAGTTCCAGTTCCTTTTGCAGACGGATAATCTCATCGCGATACTGGGCGGCTTGCAGGAAATCGAGTTGCTTGGCGGCCTCTTTCATTTTACGAGTGGTCTCGGCAATGAGCTTCTCCATCTGCGGACGTGTCATATGCTCAATTATCGGGTCGGCGGTGGTCATGCTGCCTGTGGCGCCGCTTTCTGCCGCCACGCCGATGCCTCGTATTAGTTCCTTTGTGTCGGCACGGTTCTCTTTCTGCAGACTGCTCAGGCTCAGGTTCTTGACTATCTGCTTGGGCGTGATGTGATGTTCCTCATTGTAGTGCATTTGTTTCATACGCCGGCGCAGGGTCTCGTCGATGGTCAATTGCATGGAGGCGGTGATGGTGTCGGCATACATGATCACCTTGCCGTTCACGTTTCTGGCGGCACGGCCAGCCGTCTGCGTCAGACTGCGGTGGCTGCGCAGGAAACCCTCTTTGTCGGCATCAAGGATGGCCACTAACGACACCTCTGGCAGGTCGAGTCCCTCACGGAGCAGGTTCACGCCTACCAGCACATCATAGACACCCTGACGGAGGTCTGCCAGAATCTTCACTCTGTCGAGTGTCGCCACGTCGCTGTGGATATAGGCGGTTTGGATGCCGTGGTTCATCAGATATTCCGTCAGTTCTTCTGCCATACGCTTGGTGAGGGTTGTGACCAGCACTCGCTCACCCCGGTGACTACGTGTCAATATCTCGTCCGTCAGGTCGTCAATCTGGTTCTCACTCTTACGCACCTCTATCTCAGGATCCAGCAGACCGGTAGGACGGATGACCTGTTCCACCACGATGCCCTCTGCCTCAGCCAATTCGTAGTCGGCAGGGGTGGCGCTGACGTAGATCACTTGGTTGATCATCTCGTGGAACTCCTCGAAGGTCAGCGGACGGTTGTCGAAAGCCGCTGGCAAACGGAATCCGTACTCCACGAGGTTGGTCTTACGTGCCCTGTCGCCGCCGTACATCGCATTGATCTGCGGCACACTCACGTGACTCTCGTCGATAATCAGCAGATAGTCGTCAGGGAAGAAGTCAAGCAGGCAATAAGGTCTCTCTCCCGCCTTGCGTCCGTCGAAGTATCGACTATAGTTTTCGATGCCCGAGCAATGCCCCAACTCCTTGATCATCTCCATGTCGTACTCCACGCGTTCCTTGATGCGCTGGGCCTTGATACCGTCGCCCAACTCCTGGAAGTAGGCAATCTGCTGCATCAGGTCATCCTGAATATTGCGGATGGCGATGTTGGTCTGTTCCTGCGAGGTCATGAAGAGGTTGGCAGGGTAGAGTTTGTATTCCTCGAAGCGTGCCAAGCGGTCGAATGTCACGGCATCCACTTCTTCCAGGGCATCAATCTCATCGTCCCAGAAGGTGACGCGCAACACCACCTCACTATATGCCATGGCGATGTCCACTGTGTCGCCCTTCACACGGAAGTTGCCCCGCTGCGGGTCTATGTCGTTACGGATATACAAGGCAGCAACGAGATTTCTCAACAAAACATTGCGATCCAGTTTCTGTCCTACGTGCAGTTCAATCACATTTTCCTGCAAGGCCACAGGACTTCCCATACCGTAGATGCATGAAACTGATGATACAACGACTACATCGTTTCTTCCTGATAATAAATTAGATACCGCTGATAGTCTTAGGCGGTCTATCTCTTGGTTGATGGCGAGGTCTTTCTCGATGTATGTGTCTGTTGACGGAAGATAGGCTTCCGGCTGATAATAGTCATAATAACTGACATAATACTCGATGGCGTTTTGCGGAAAAAAGCCTCTCATCTCATCGTAGAGTTGGGCGGCAAGTGTCTTGTTGTGACTCAGAATGAGGGTGGGGCGGTTGATGTTGGCAATGACATTGGCCATTGTGAATGTCTTGCCGGAACCCGTCACGCCCAGCAGTACCTGCGACTTATCTCCCCTTTGCAGTCCGTCTGTGAGTTCCCTGATAGCCTCCGGCTGGTCGCCAGTAGGTTGATAGGGTGAAGTCAGTATAAAATTGCTCATAACAAAGTGCAAAGGTAATAAAAAAATTGAGAAATGAATAATGAGTGCTGAGAAATGTTGATTACCATAGCCCGTAACGGTTAATTTATATTAAATTAATGGCTTTTTCCTATAAACAAATCATAATTTCTCATTTCCCATTTCTCATTTCCCATATAAAGCAGTAACTTTGCACACCGAAATGAAGAAAAGTCTTATAATAGGAACGTGTATGACGCTACTCCTTTGCAGTTGCGCAGGGGAGTTCAACAAGGTCTATAAGTCGACGGACAACGAGTATAGATATGAATACGCTAAGGAGGCCTTTGCCATGGGAAAGTTCCAGCAGGCAGCGACTCTCCTGGAGGAGATTATTACCCTCAAGAAAGGTTCTGAGGAAGAACAGGAAAGCCTCTACATGCTGGCTATGGCCCAGTATTGCAACCGCGACTATGAGGCCGCCTCTGCCACCTTCAATAAGTATATCAGCCGCTATCCCCGTGGCATCTATGCTGAGTCGGCAGCCTTCTATGTGGGGCAGACGCTCTATGAGGAATCCCCCGAGCCCCGTCTCGACCAGTCGCCCACGATTGGTGCCATGAATGCCTATCAGCAATTCCTCGACCTCTATCCCGACTCCAAGTTGCGTGAGGCGGCTCAGAATCGTCTCTATGAGTTGCAGGACAAACTGGTACAGAAGGAGTTGCTCTCTGCTGAACTCTATTACAACCTCGGCGGCTATTTCGGCAATATCAACAAGAACGACGAGAGCAACTACACCTCGTGTATCATCACCGCCCAGAATGCCCTCAAGCAGTATCCCTATTCCAAGTGGCGTGAGGACTTTGCCGTGCTCATCATGAAGAGCAAGTTCCAGTTGGCAGAGAATTCCACCATGGAGAAGCGCCTGGAGCGCTACCGTGATGCCGAGGACGAGTGCTATGGCTTTCTCAACGAATATCCCGACTCAAAGAATATCTCGCTGGCCGAGAAGTACATCAATAAATGCAAGAAGGTCATCAAAGACTAGATTGTCATGTGGGACTAGATTGTCAAATTGTAAATTGTTAAATTGTAAAAAATAAAATGGATTACAAGAAATCAAAAGCACCGGTGAATACCGTGACCCGTAACATTATGGACCTCTGCAAGGATACTGACAATATCTACGAGAGTGTTGCCATCATCGCCAAGCGCGCCAACCAGATTAGCGTGCAGATTAAGGAAGACCTGTCGAAGAAACTGGCTGAGTTCGCTTCTTATAACGACTCTCTCGAAGAGGTGTTCGAAAACCGTGAACAGATAGAGATTTCTCGCTACTATGAGAAACTGCCGAAGCCCTCTCTGTTGGCTACCCAGGAGTTTGTCGAGGACAAGGTGTACTGGCGTGACCCTCAGCGTGACAATCTGAATCAGGAGAATTAAGTTCGCAATGATACAGCGTAAACAGACTCTCTATCTCATGGCGGCCATCATCCTGACCGTCATGTGTCTTTCAATGCAGATTGGTTCGTTCCGTGCTGCCGGCATGGAGGTGGCCCGTGTCTATAACCTGTGGTTTACTGACCCTCTCGGCAAGCACCATTTCGACACTTGGCCGCTGATGGCCATCCTGCTACCTACGGCGGTGATAGCCTGTTATACCATCTTCCTTTATCACAACCGCAAGACCCAAGCCCTCTTCTGCGGACTCAACGCCTTGCTGGTCGTGGGTTGGTATATCTGCTATTTCGTGGTAGGCCAGACGGTAGGCGACAAGTCATGGGGAACGGTCAGTTTCCGCCCGGAGTGGCCTGCCGTGCTACCAGCCGTTGCGCTCATCCTCTATCTGATGGCCATGCGCGCTATCCGGGCTGATGAGCGGCTCGTCCGTTCAATGGACCGTATTCGCTGACATACGTTTGCGGCTCCGCGTTTTTCCATTCCCATCTTGATACTGCTCGATGACGACACCACGATATGGGGTGCCGCTCGTCAGGCGGTGTCCGTTCAGGTCGAAGAGGGCCGACGGTTTCTCGGTTGAGTGGATGGGGAAGATACCGTTTGTGGCTGGCTCGTGAGAGAAGTCCCAGGCATCAAACTGCACATTGTCGGCCTCGGTAAAGACGAAATATAGATTGTGTTTACCCTTGAATACTTCAGGATCCACATCTATCACTTTATCTTCCCAATCGCTGGTTGCAAACTCTATGGTGGCCTTGATGTCTCTTGACGACTTGCTGAAACGTATTTCCAACTTACCTGTTCCTTTCACCCTGAGCATAAACGACTTGGCGCCGTCCTCGCCGAAGTCGGCGTTGCGCACCAGCGTCCAGGCACCAGCCTTCATCTTTATATACATGTTTTCTGAAGCATCATTGCCAAGGGTACTGACCTTG
>JAFWTK010000144.1 GCA_017518935.1 Prevotella sp. | reverse complement strand
TTGCCTCAATCTTGGGGAAGTCGCTCTCCTTGATGCTCTCGCCGTCTTTCAACAGCACATCATAGAAGAAACCATTCTCTACAGCAGGTCCGAAACCGAACTGGATGCCAGGATACAACTCCTGCAACGCCTCAGCCAGCAAGTGGGCAGAAGTGTGCCAGAAGGTGTGTTTACCCTGCTCGTCATCAAACTTGTAAAGTGCAATCGTGGCATCCTCGTTGATGGGACGATTCAACTCTACGGTCTCACCGTTTACTCCACAACTTACAACGCTGCGTGCGAGAGCCGGAGAGATGCTCTCTGCAATCTGAAAACCAGTCACGCCCTGCTCATACGAACGAACAGATCCGTCTGGAAAAGTAATGTTAATCATACCTACAATATATGTTTGAATTTGAAATTGCGTGCAAAATTACGAATAAACAAACGAATAACCAAATAATTTTAGACTTTTTCGAACCTACTTCACTTAATCAATCTTTTCAATAAACTTGCCCTGGTGTGTAAAACGCATATCTTCATCGTTCGACATTTCTATCTTATACCCATAGGGCTTCTTACTCAATTTGGTTATGACACCGTCAGGATAATGAGTCTTCGCATATTCCCAGATGGCGGGCGGGACAATTGTGGAAGGAACACCCGTCTTCTTGCGCCCTACCATTTTCCACTCTCCCTGCAAGTCAAACTCAATCTTTGTGCCGTCGTTGAGATACACACTATATTCTTTCCCGCCATCGTCGTCATCATCCATCTCCACAAGGACGACAGACAACCCAGGGAAATACTGGTCGATAAACGCCTTTGAAGAGGCTGGGATTTTATCATCCATACATGCCGCCATCAGACATATCGTCAGGCAACCAAGCACTGCCAAATATATATTCTTTCTCATCTTCAGTAACTTTAATGTTCTAATACTTCTACAATTTTGTCGGCATTCATACTACGGGCACTGGCATCGAAGATTTCCTTGTAACGCCCGCCTTGTCGGTAGACATCATCTGGTTTTCCACTCTCAACCACACGGCCTTGATCCAAAACATAAATAATATCAGCATCGACAATCTGTCCGATGTTGTGCGAGATGATAATCACCGTCCTACCCTGCTTAATAGCATCAATGCTGGCCTTGATCTGCTCCGTGGCAATGGCATCCAGGCTGGCCGTAGGCTCATCGAGGATGATGACGGTGGGATTCTTGATAAACATGCGGGCAATAGCAACACGCTGCTGCTGACCACCACTCAGCCGCAGGGCACTGCTCTCGAAACCTTTAGGCAACTGCATCACCTGATCGTAAAGGAAGGCCCTACGAGCCGCATTCACCACATCGTCGTGAGTGGCCTGCGGATTGCCGTATTTGATATTCTCTTCGATGGTTCCGTCGAAGATGTGATTCTTCTGCATCACCAGACCTACATGTTCGCGCAGCCAGCGAGTATCCCACTGCCCTATCGGTTTTCCGTCGAGCGAGATGGTGCCATTGTCAGCGTGGTAGAACTTGTCGAGCAAGTTCACGATGGTGCTCTTGCCCGCTCCGCTCATACCCACCAAAGCCGTTATCTTGCCGGGCTCAATGCGCATCGACACATCGTGCAGGGCTTTGACACCATTGGGATAGGCGAAATCGACATGCTGCAGTTCGAAGCAGCCCTTTACCTCATCAGGGCGGTAATCGCCCGTGTCCTCCACATGTTCATCGCCTTCCATCAAGTCAAAAAGTCCCTCGGAATAAATCAATGCATCGTTTAGGTCATCATAGATGCGATGCAACTGACGGATAGGAGCACTGACATTGGCAAACAGCATGACATGGTACATAATCTTACCGATGGTCATGCCCGGATAGTCGATAAGCACCAGATAAGCCGTCAGGATGATGACAAGCACGGTGCCTATCTGTTCCAGAAAACCTTTCAGTCCCGTATAGAAATAACTCTGCTTGCGCGTCGACAACTGCAGATTGGTTACAGAATCCTGTATGCCTCCCATGCGCTGGTCTTCTACCACTTCGCGGTTGAACGACTTGATGACACCAATGCTTTCGATGATGTTCAGAATGTTCTGGCTAACAGCCTGCTGCCCGCTGAAGATGTCCCGGCGTCCGGCTCGCATACGCTCTGCCTGGATATAGGTGACATAGAAATAGACAGGGACAATGGCCAGAGCCACCAGACCCACATAGACATTGGCCATAAACATAAGGATAAGCGCCAGCACGGCACTCGTAAGCAACGGAAGGATGTCGATAAATAAACTGTTGACGGCACGGCTCGTACTCAATACGCCCTTGTCGATGCGCGACTGCAGCCGACCAGCCTCATTACCCGAAGTGGTGAAGAAAGCCATGCGGAATGTCTGCATATGGTGTACCACTTGTAAAGTCAGGTCGCGACTCACCAGAATGCGCATACGCTCACCATAATAGCGACGGAAGAAGTTGACCACAGTTGCCAGTACCTCTTTGCCCAGCAGTACAGCACTGACGATTATGAGGACACGCAAGGCGCTAGACCACATCAGCGTCGGCTGCTGGTCAATAATATTAATGGCATCGACCGCACGATCGAGGACAATAGCGTTGACCTGCGCCAGTAGCGAACCCACCAAGGTCAGCACCAGCGTCACTACCAACAGCCATCGGTAGGGCTTCACAATCCGCAGAATATAATATAACAATGTTCCTATGCCCATCACATTTCCATTTTTATCATAAATTCACTTTTCGCGGTATTTCTTGATGACACTATAAGCGGAATAGATGCCTAATTCACCGGCCTTACTCAAATCTGCCACCCCTTCTGCGGTCTTGTTGGTATGGAGATAGACGAGGCCACGGTTATAATAGGCCTCTGGGATGTTGCCGTCAATCTCCAAGGCACGACTGAAATCATCGAGTGCCCTGTGATAGTCGTTCCGAATGGCATAGAGACAGCCTCTATTATAATATAAATACGGATTATGGGGAGCCAGTTTGATGGCCTCGCATAAGTCGCTGAGCACATTCGCCGACTTCAGGTCAATGTTCGTGCCCTGCGAAGCATTAAACTCATTGATCTTCGCCTGGCAGACAGCCCGTTGCCAATAGGCAAGCACGGCTACTGAGTCCATCTGAATAAGTGTCGAGAGATCATCGATTGCTGCATCGAAATTCTGGATGGCACTGTAAGCAACAGCCCGCTGTATCAGCAATGGCTTCACCACCAAATCCGCCTTGGCCTCACCGATGGCGATGGTGACAGAATCGATAAAGGCAACATGACGGCTCATCCTCGCCTCATCAATATTCGGCTGTGAACTGCTGATATGTAGCGAATGAGTCCCGGACTGCTGGTTGAAGGCATCCACATCCTTGTCGAAGGCGATATATGACCGCACATTGTCATATACGGCAAAGAATGAGAGGGCGAACATCGGCTGCCAGGTCATCTCCACCTGACGGTTCTGCACCTTTCCGCGATAGTCGCTCTTGTACTCGTGTTCCACCTGCTGCTCGTCAGCCACCACGAGTTGGTTGTATTTGTCCGGGTCGGTATCACTCTTGCGACGCATCTGGCGCTTCGAGAGTCGGGGCTGCTTGCCACCATAGCGCTTATCCATCTGGGCTTTCAGGATGCGGAACTCATCAGCCTCAGCCTGTCTGGTCATTCCCAAACGACGATAGCACGAGGCACGGTGATCGAGTCCGAACCAGAAATTCGGGAACTCTTCAATCACCTTGGAATAGTCGCGGATAGCATCCCGCAGGTTTCCTGTCTGCTCCAACAGCAAGGCGCGATTGAAGAGCGCCATCAGTTCATTGGGTTCCAGACGGAGCACAAAGTCAAAGTCCTCGATACCCCGGTTGTCGTCACCCACCTGCGCACGTAACAGACCACGGTTATAGTGGCCGATGAAATTGTTGGGGTCGAGATCTAAGGCCGTATCATAGTCGGCCATTGCCCCACGAAGTCCGTTCTGATTATAGCGGGCCAGTGCACGGTTGATGTAATAGCCGGCATTCTTCGGTTGCAGGTGGATGGCCTTGGTCAGGAAGCTCTCACCCTCCTTCCATTTCTGACGCGCCAGACTGATCACAGCCCGTTCTGCCCAGATACCGGCATCATAGGGGTCCAGTTCCAGACTCTTATCCAGCGACTTGACAGCCTCCGTCGTATCTTTCTGCAAGAGATAGATCTCTGCCTGCATCGCATAGCCCCGTGCATAGTTCGACCAGCGGGTCAGCATGGTGTCAATCTCTGCCAGTCCGCGCTCATAGTCTTTCTCGTTGATGCGACAGAGAATACGGTTATGCCAAAGCCCCTGATTGTCGGGATTATAACGGATGGCACGGGTATAATCGTCTATCGCCCCCGAATAATTCTTCTGGTTAATGCGACAGAGACCACGCAACTCATAGATCGTCACCACATACGGATTGCGCTCGATGGCCTCTGAACAGTCTCTCTCCGCCCCACGGAAATCATCGAGATAGAACTTGGCCACCCCCCGGAAGAACCAGGGTTCATAGAGATAGGGCTTGACCGATATGGCCTGATTGAAATACTGGATGGAGAGCACATAATCCTCGTAATAAAGGGCTGAGCGCCCTATCATCACCAGACGGTCCGTGTTGTACTGGGCGAAAGAATGAGAAATGAGAAATGAGAAATGAGAAATGATGATTACCAGACAAGCACAAAGTCTTGCCCTCGATATTATCATCCTCTTCATTCGACTATAGAAGATATCAACATTCCTCATTTCTCATTCCTCATCTTCTTACTGGCTTTGTCCGGTAAGAACAATGATATCGTCCTTTTGTCAGGGCAATGAGTTTATTCTTAATGAGTTGTTTACGGAGCGGAGAAATACGGTCTACGAACATCTTACCGTCGAGATGGTCGAACTCATGCT
>JAFWTK010000143.1 GCA_017518935.1 Prevotella sp. | reverse complement strand
TATATGGTACAGAACTCTTGGGGTGAGACTGGCGACTACAAAGGTACCTGGTATATGACCAAGGCCTTCATCGCCGCCAACACGATGGACTTCCTCATCAACAAGAAAGCCATCCCTGCCGCCATCCGCAAGAAACTTGGCATATAACCTGCCGTTATTCGACAATAACCCATCCTTATTTGGAAATAACCCGCCCTTATCGCGCAATAAGGGCGGGTTATTGAATGATACGGTATCCTGTTTACTTTTTGTATGTCTCCAGTCCTTTTTTCAGGAAATCGATGTAGGCTGGGATATCCTCGTTGTAGGCACGGCTGCCACTGAGAGGCTTACCCGTGGTAGGATTGATGATGACATAGAAAGGTTGGGCGTTGGCACCGAACTTTGTGCTTTGCAGATAACTCCATTTGGCACCAACAGTACGCAGGGTCTTCATATTTCCATTGGCATCCTTCACTTCGAAAGGCTCAGCAAGTGGTGTCTTGTCGTCGACATAGAGTGAGATGAGCACATAGTCTTTGGTGAGCAAGTCTGCAACGGTGGGATCTGTCCACACGGCAGCCTCCATCTTACGACAGTTGACGCAGCCAAAGCCAGTAAAGTCGATGAGTACGGGCTTACCCTGTGCCTGAGCGGCAGCCATGCCCTCCTCATAGTCAGTATATTTGGCCTCTACGGTCTTTGTATTCAAATTGAAGTCCTGCGTGTTCATCGGTGGAGCGAAAGCACTGACGGCCTTGCATGGGGCGCCCCAGAGTCCAGGTACCATATACATCGCGAAGGCAAACGAGACGAGTCCGCCCATAATACAGACGACAGGCATCGGCTTATGCAGGTCGCCCCCCACCTCATCCGTCTGGAACTTCAACCAGCCACAGAGGTAGGCACCTAAGAGGGCGAAGATAACAATCCACAGCGAGAGGAACACCTCACGATCGAGCAGATGCCAACCGTATGCCAAGTCTGCCACAGAGAAGAATTTCAGGGCAAAGGCCAGTTCGATGAATCCCAGCACCACCTTAATCGTATTCATCCACGAGCCCGATTTCGGTGCCTGTTTCAGCCACGAAGGGAACATGGCGAAGAGCGTAAATGGAAGAGCCAGGGCTACAGCGAAACCCAACATGCCCAGAGCAGGAGCCAGCCAGTTGCCACTAGTAGTGGTCTCAACAAGCAACAGACCAATGATGGGGGCCGTACACGAGAAGGATACAAGTACCAGCGTAAAGGCCATCAGGAAAATGCTGAGCAGACCACTGGTCTTTGTGGCTTTGGTGTCAACGCTGTTCGCCCAACTGTCGGGCAGTTTGATTTCAAACCAGCCAAAGAACGACAAAGCGAATACAACCAGTAACAAGAAGAGGAAGATATTAAACACGGCATTCGTTGACATGGCATTGAGTGTGTCGCTACCGAAGAGGGCTGTCACCAGCAGTCCCAGTCCGAGGTAGATGACAATGATACTCAAACCGTAGGTGATGGCATCCTTAATACCCTTTCGCTTGTCCGTCTTGGCTCTTTTAAGGAAAAAACTAACAGTCATAGGGATGATGGGCCAGATACAAGGCATACAAACGGCCAGGAGTCCACCGATGAATCCCATGAGGAGTATATATAATAAGGTGTGACTTGTAATGTCATCACTACCCCCCATCGCCTTCAACTCATCCACAACGGGAGTCCAAAGGTCATTGGAGGAGTTAGAAGATGATAGTGGCATAGAGAGGGAGTCAGAGGACACTACCTCTGTTTTCGCTGTGTCTATCACTTGTTCTTTATCTTCCTCTATCTTCTTCGTATCTTCCTCTATCTTCTTATTCTCTTCCGCCTTCACAGGACTCTTTCCCTTTTGCTTCAACGACACTTCCGAGGGAGGCAAACACATCTCATCGCTACAGGTACCATACTCCAGATAGCAGTCTATATCGTACTCGGGCTTGGTGAAACGTATCTTCTGCACAAACATGGCCTTCTTCTCGAAGAAGCGCAGTTCCATATTGAACATCTTATCGAACTGTTTGACCTCATTTCCTCTCGGCATTAACTTGCCGACAGTCTCAGCACCTTCCATCTTCACCTTATTGAAAGTGGCTTGGATAGGACCGTCATTGCCTAAGTCTGTGGAATACACATGCCAGCCATCATCAATGGTGGCAGAGAAGATGATTTCTGCCTGATCGCCACTGAGCATCTTCAACTCTGAGGAGAAATGGACGGGATCCATCATCTGGGCATGCACTGCCACAGCGAGGAGAACAGATAGGAAAAGCGTAAGAAACTTATTCATCTTGTTGCAGTTTTTGTTTGCAAAGGTACAAAAAATAGTCGAAACTCATAAGAAAATCATTATAAATATGTTAAAAAAGCAACGGTTTTTAAGGCTATTTCATTTTTTATTCTTATCTTTGGGCGCTAATTTGGGTTATTGTACCCTTTTGGCAACACCAAAGCGACAATAAGAATAAAAATAACATATTAAATGCATTTCAAATGGAATTACGAACCACCTACATCAGAACAACGGACGGCGGCTAAGGAGTTAGGCGAGAAAATCGGCATGAGTCCGATACTCGCAGATCTGCTTATTCAGCGTGGCATCAAGACGGAGAGCGCAGCCAAGCGATTCTTCCGTCCGATGCTCAACGAACTGATAGACCCGTTCCTGATGAATGACATGGACGTGGCTGTTGACAGGCTCAACGACGCGATGGGGCGCAAAGAGCGAATCATGGTTTACGGCGACTACGATGTCGATGGATGTACGGCGGTGGCTTTGGTGTACAAGTTCTTACAGCAGTTCTATTCCAACATTGAATACTACATTCCCGACCGATATGAGGAGGGCTATGGCATCAGTATCAAGGCGTTGGAATATGCCGCTGAAAAGGACATTAAACTTATCATTGTGCTCGATTGCGGCGTGAAGGCAATCGAAGAAATCAAATATGCCAAATCATTAGGCATAGACTTTATTGTGTGCGACCATCACGTGCCGGACGACGAGTTGCCACCTGCTGTGGCCATCCTGAATCCGAAGCGTGAGGACTCCACTTACCCCTTTAAGGACCTCTGCGGATGCGGTGTGGGTTTTAAGTTCATGCAGGCCTTTGCCAAGAACAACGGTTTGCCGTTCTCACGGCTCATTCCCCTACTCGACCTCTGTGCCGTCAGTATTGCTGCCGACATCGTGTCGGTGACGGGTGAGAACCGTATCCTGGCCTTCCATGGATTGAAGCAACTGAACCAGAGTCCTTCGGTGGGTTTGAAAAGCATCATCGAAATCTGCGGACTCACGGGACGCGAGATCACCATGAGTGACATTGTCTTTAAGATCGGACCGCGCATCAATGCCTCCGGACGCATGGTGAACGGTACCGAGGCTGTGGACTTGTTGGTGGAGCGTGACTTCGAAAAGGCACTGGCAGAGGCCAACCGTATCAACGAATATAACGAACAGCGCAAGGATGTGGACAAGCAGATGACGGAAGAAGCCAAACAGATCATCGAGAAACTCGAGAGTCAGAAGCATCATTCCAGCATCGTGCTCTATGATGAGAACTGGAAGAAGGGTGTGGTAGGCATCGTCGCTTCCCGCATGACGGAACTCTACTATCGTCCGACGGTGGTTCTCACCCGTAGTGGCGACTTAGCCACCGGTTCTGCCCGCAGTGTGGCCGGCTACGACATCTATGATGCCGTGAAGAGTTGTCGCGACTTGTTAGCCAACTTCGGAGGGCACACCTACGCCGTAGGCCTGTCACTGAAAATAGAAAACATCCCTGAGTTCCGGCGCCGCTTCCAACAGTATGTCAACGAGCATATCCTGCCGGAGCAGAAAGAGGCTACCCTCGACATTGAGGCAGAAATCGATTTCAAGGACATCACCAAGAAACTGCACAACGACCTGAAAAAGTTTGCCCCTCACGGACCAGGCAACGAAAAGCCCATCTTCTGCACCCGTAATGTCTATGACTACGGTACCTCGAAGGTAGTGGGTCGCCAGCAGGAGCATATCAAACTTGAACTGGTTGACTCGAAGTCGAGCAACGTGATGAACGGTATTGCCTTCGGTCAGAGTGCCGATGCACGCTATATCAAGTCGAAGCGTTCGTTCGACATCGCCTTCACCATCGAGGAAAATATCTACAAACGCAGCGAGGTGCAGTTGCAGATAGAAGACATCAAACCGAGTGAAGAATTATAGGGAGGTTCTCCGACAGTACTGGGGCTATGATGACTTCCGTGGGATTCAGCAGGAAATCATCGAGTCGATAGGCAGCGGACACGATACACTGGGACTGATGCCTACAGGAGGCGGAAAGTCCATCACCTTTCAGGTGCCTGCGCTCTGCAGCGAGGGCACCTGTATTGTCATCACCCCCCTCATCGCCCTGATGAAAGACCAGGTGATGAACCTGCGCCGCCACGGTATCCGGGCTGCCGCCATCTATTCCGGGCTGTCACGGGAAGAGATCATCATCACCCTTGAAAACTGTATCTTCGGTAATATAAAAATCCTCTATGTCTCGCCAGAGAGACTATCCTCCGAACTCTTCCGCACGAAACTGCGCCACATGAAGGTGAGTTTTATTACCGTCGATGAGGCACACTGCATCTCACAATGGGGCTACGACTTCCGTCCCTCCTATCTCCAGATTGCTGATATCCGTAAGGATCTGCCCCACGCCCCGGTGTTGGCGCTCACCGCCACCGCTACGCCCCTGGTCGTTGAGGATATCCAAGATAAGTTGAATTTCTCTTCCGCCCGACGGGCGGAAGAGAAATTCAATGTCTTTAAGATGAGTTTCGAACGGAAGAACCTGGCTTATGTCGTACGGCGGGCTGCCGATAAGCGGCAGGAACTCATCCATATCCTCAACAGCGTGAAAGGCTGCGCCATCGTCTATGCCCGTAGCCGTCGCCGAACGAAGGAAGTGTCGGATATGCTCAACGAGGCAGGTATCAGTGCCACCTTCTACCACGCTGGTCTTGACACCACCGTCAAGGATGAGCGGCAGAAAGACTGGCAGAACGACAAAATCCGTGTGATGGTAGCCACCAACGCCTTCGGCATGGGTATCGACAAGTCCGATGTCCGTGTGGTGCTCCACATCGACAGCCCCGACTCCCTCGAAGCCTATTTCCAAGAAGCAGGCCGGGCAGGGCGTGACGGCAGGAAGGCCTACGCCGTATTGCTCTACAACGATGCTGACCATCGTAAACTCGATAAGCGCATCCTCGACACATTCCCTGAGAAGGACTATATTAGAAAGGTGTATGAACACCTGGCTTATTATTATGAAGTCGGCATTGGCTCTGGCTATCACGCCACCTTCGAGTTCAATATCGATGACTTCTGCCATAAGTTCCGCCATTTCCCCATCCAGGTCGACTCCGCCCTGAAAATCCTGAACCGTGCGGGCTACATCGAATATACTGAGGAACAGGACAATCAGGCAAGGGTGCTGTTTACCGTCAGTCGCAATGACCTCTACCGCCTGGAAAACAACACACCCAACGAAGACAAGGTCATTACAGCCCTGCTACGCAACTACGGGGGACTCTTTGTGGATTATAACTTTATCGACGAGAGTTTCATTGCCAGCCAGTGTGCCCTACAGCCCCAACAAGTGTACCTGGCACTGAAAAGCCTCAGCCAGAAACACATCCTGCACTTCATTCCACAGAAAAAGACGCCTTATGTCAGGTATCTGCAACGTCGGGAAGATGCTGAACATATACAGATCTTGCCTGCTGTCTATGAAGAACGCAAGGAGCAGTTCACAAAGCGCATCCATGCGATGATTGACTATGCGACAAACGATACCGTCTGCCGCAGCCGTCAGTTACTGCGCTATTTTGGCGAAGAGGACAGTCATGACTGCAAGCAGTGTGATGTCTGTCTCGACAAGCCCCATAGCCATACTAAAGAGTCTGCGAAGAGCACTGAGGCGCAAGCCATCCTTGACCTGCTATCCGACGGCAAGCCCCACCATATTAAAGAGTTACGCGACATTCAGTTGCCTACCGACTCACTGAATGCCGCGCTGGAATATCTTTTCACAGAGGAATACATCCACCAGGAAGACGGATTTATCGTATCTGTTGACTAAAAGTCAAATTTCAACTGACGTTTGCGCTCCTCCTCGTCATCATGCTCATGACAATAACTGCTTCCGTCGAAGCAATGGGTACAGATGCTGCACTTCGGCATACCGATGCTCTTCACCAGATCCTCCAACTTGGCAAACTTCAACGAGGTCAGCCCCAAGCGCTTGGCGATCTCATCCACCATCCGCTTGTATTCCGGTGAATCGGTGGTGGCATAGCGTTCCAGATTCTTCTTGTCATCGCCCTCAAAGTCCTTGATGACACGACGGGTGATCAGTTCCATATCACTCTTTGAAGATGTAAAGCCAATGAACGGACAACCATAGACCAGTGGCGGACAGGAGATACGGCAATGCACCTCCTTGGCACCATACTCAAAGAAGGTTCTGACATTATCCTTCAACTGTGTGCCACGCACGATAGAATCATCGCAGAACACCACACGCTGATCTTTCAACAAGGCCGGATTGGGAATCAGTTTCATCTTGGCCACCAGCGCACGACGCTCCTGATTGCCAGGGGTAAACGAACGGGGCCAGGTGGGCGTATATTTCAGTACGGCACGCTTGTAAGGCACACCCTTGCCCTCGGCATAGCCCAGTGCCATACCAACACCCGAGTCAGGCACACCACAGACGCTGTCCACCTCCGTCTCATCCTTTTCACCCATCAGTTTTCCGTTGGCCTCACGCACAGCCTCTACATTGATGCCGTTATAGTCGGAAGCAGGGAAACCGTAGTACACCCAGAGGAACGAACAAATCTGTTCACGCTTGAATGGCTCCTGCAATACTTCCATCGAGTCCGTCTGCAAATAGACGATCTCACCAGGGCCGAGGTCTCTCACACGGTGGAAGTCAAGGTTCGGGAAACTCGTCGTCTCACTGCTCACGGCATAGGCACCTTCCTTCTTACCAATGACAATCGGGGTACGCCCCAGGAAATCACGGGCAGCGATAATGCCTTTCTCCGTCAGGATCAGCATCGAGCACGAGCCCTCAATCTTGCGGTATACCAAGTTGATGCCTTCCACGAAGGTTCGTCCCATGTTGATCAGAAGAGCCACCAGTTCCGTCTGGTTGATGGTATTGGCCGAATACTCGCTGAAATGCATCCGGCGCTCCAGCAGTTCATCGGCAATCTCCCGCAGGTTATTGATCTTCGCCACCGTGACAACGGCATAGCGTCCTAAGTGAGAATTGACAATGATCGGTTGTGGGTCCGTGTCGCTGATGACACCGACCCCCTGGTTTCCGGAAAATGAATCCAGTTCATCCTCGAACTTCGAACGGAAATAGTCGCGTTCCAGGTTATGAATCTTTCGACTGAAACCCTTCTCCTTGTCAAACATCACCATACCGGCACGCCTTGTGCCAAGGTGCGAGTTGTAGTCCGTACCGTAGAACAGGTCGTTGACGCAGTCCTTCGTGCTGATGGTTCCAAAGAATCCTCCCATACCTTATTATATAAAATAGTAGAGGAACGATGCGATGCCTTCGAGTGCAGGCTTGCGTTGTCCCTCTATCTCAATTTTGAATTCTATCTCTGCCTTGCAGATGCCGCGCAGGTTCTGGATGTTATGCAGTTTGGTGACCAGCCTGACTTTCGAACCTGTGATGACCGGCAGACCGAAGCGCATCTTATCCATCCCATAGTTCACCAGCATCTTGATATTATTCACCTCAATGATTTGGTCCCACATATAGGGCAGCAGCGAGAGGGTCAGATAGCCGTGGGCAATGGTGCTCTTGTATTGGCTTTCCTGTTTAGCACGTTCCACATCCACGTGTATCCACTGGTGATCGAGGGTAGCGTCTGCAAATAAGTTAATGCGGTCTTGGTCTACTTGCAGCCACTCCGATGCACCTAACTCTTCACCTAAGTGCGCTGCAAATTCGTCGTAGGAATTGATGACTAATTTTCCCATGTCTCTAATTTTGCTGCAAAAGTACAAAAAATAAATGAGAAATGACAAATGAGAAATGAGAAATGTTGATTTCCTCTGCAATTATTGATTAAAAATAGTTAATTCATCATCACTCATGTCTCATTCCTCATTTTAAATGCTTACCTTTGCACCCGCAAAACAGCGATGGGTGTTTTCCAGAGTGGCCAAATGGGGCAGACTGTAAATCTGCTGTCTTTCGACTTCGGTGGTTCGAATCCATCAGC
>JAFWTK010000142.1 GCA_017518935.1 Prevotella sp. | reverse complement strand
TTTCAGTGTCAGCACAAGGTCGTAGAGGTTGGGGGTCTCGGCACTCCACAGGCGGGGAGCCGTCACATCCATATCGAGGCTCAGTTCGGAAGAGGAAGAAGATGAAATGGGACTATAAGCCTGGGCGGATGCCTGAGCAATAACCGTGCTACCGTCCATAATCTTAGCCTCCAAAACATTCCCATCGCTTAAAAGACAGGCATTGTCAACGGTCACCTTCACGTTGGCCTTGGCATTCACGTAGTTCCTGTCCAAGTCGGTGGTGAAGAAATAGTCGCGTATCTGTGTCTTCGGAGCGGCCCAGATGAAACAGTGGCGCTGGATACCCGTCAGACGCCAGTAGTCCTGGCACTCCAAGAACGAGCCACTGGTAAAGCGATACACTTGCAAGGCCATCACATTGTCACCCTCCACGAGATATTGGGTGATATCAAACTCAGCCGGCACATACGAGTCCTCGCTGTAACCCACACACTGACCGTTCACCCACAGATAGAAACCGTGCCCCACACCGTTGAAGCGCACATACACATTGTGTCCTGTCAGACAGTCGGCAGTGATCTGGAAATGACGACGGTAGGTGCCAACAGGGTTGGGCATGCTACTGTTATAGGTAAACCAACTCGGACGGTCGGCCATCACACTGTAAGTCGACTCGTTGAACGAGAACGGATAGGCCACATTACAATAGAGCGGCTTGTCCCACTTCATATTGTGACGCAGACCCCACACCTGCCAACTGGAAGGCACGTCGATGTCCGTCCAAGCGGCATCATCGTAGTCTTTCTCGCACAGTTCCGTCTTGGCCTTCGAGGGCGTATTCACCCAATAGAACTTCCACGTGCCATCAAGCGACTGGTAGTAGGGCGAGAGTGTCCGGTCGTTCTTCACCACATCAGCCTCACTGGCCATCGGCAGTGCCACCGTATGGGCCTGCTCCCTGTTCACGTGGGTCACCTTGGGGTCGTCCCACTCCTTTCCCGTCTGGGCATTCGCAGCACCCATCCAGGCAAGTGCCGTCAAACAAAACACTAATTTCTTCATATACCTTATTATTCTTATTGCGTGGCCTTACCCGCCCTCAGGTCACGGATGTACTGACAGAAGCGGTCTATGAGGGCTATCCGCTCTTTGTTAGGCACATCGACGAGCGAGGCACCATTGTTGAACTGCATCACGGTTGGTTTCTGCTCGTCGAACACAGGCCAAGCAGGTAATCCCTTCCCATTAGGGTCACCTCCAGTCTTGGCGAAGTTCACCCAGTACTGCTGCATCAGGTCGCCAACCTTCTTCTCCTGCGGATATTTGTCTGCCTTATTGTCGAACGCTCCTTTCAGATACATGATATCATCCGTATGGGCAGCACCACGACGATTGCCTTTGGCATAGACGGTGGTATCCGACTTCAGGGCGAGGTAAGCCACGTAAACAGGACTCTTTCCCGTCTGCTTCTGTAAGGTGGCCCAAGCGTATGCGGACCATCCGAAATTCAAGTCACGCACCAAATCGCGAAGACTGTAAAGACGCTCCTCGTCCGTACGTCCCGGGTAATAGGCTTTCAGACTGTCGCCCCAATGGCCTGGCAACAAACTGAGTTGCTGGTTATACATTTCTTCGCTCACCGAGTCAAACTCTACGGCACCCTCGTCGCTGTTGTGCATGATCAGGACAGGCACATCGCTGTATTCGCCCTTCTGATAGAGGTCGTATAGGGGCGCAGGCATCACATAGCCGTCGATGATGGGCGTACTGCCCTGGAAATTCGCATCATTACCTGTGAGCGACTTGGCATCCATCTGGCGCAACTCGGCGATGCTCTTTTTCTGCAACTGGTTCATAAACAGATATCCCAGCATCTGAGCCGTCGTCTGGTCAATAAGACTCAGGGGCGACATAAAGGCTCCGCTCTCACTGATGCAGGCACGGAACAAACCCTTGGCCAGAGGCGACGCACAGAGGATATTACAACTCATGGCACCTGCCGACTCACCGAAAATGGTCACCTTCGCAGGATCGCCGCCAAAGTTTTGGATATTACGCTGTACCCATTGCAGGGCGAAGATCAGGTCGAGCATGCCATAGTTGCCGGAATGTCCCTCAGGATTCTCCTTGGCGAGGTCGGCAT
>JAFWTK010000141.1 GCA_017518935.1 Prevotella sp. | reverse complement strand
CTCGTCGCCTGCTGTATTAATGGGGGCACCGAGATTCTCCACACCACCTGTCTCGCTACTTGAAAGGAGGCTGCAGCGCCAGATGTCCATACCTCCCAAGCCTCCTGGCATATCGCTCACGAAATAGAGCCACTCACCATCGGGCGATACAGCAGGATGGGCGAAACTCGAGAGTGTGTCCTTCGAGATGTTCAGTTCCCTGGGCTTGCTCCATGCAGCATCACTGCGGCTGGATACGGCGATGGTGGCATAGCGGGGATATTGCGGGTCGGTCTTGCATTGCGTCAGGTACATCGTCTTACCGTCGGGCGAGAAACAGCACGCTCCTTCATCAAAGGCGGAGTTCAGCTCCGAGTCGATGCTCTGCGGCTTGCCCCATCTGCCTTTTTCGTCCTTCTGTGCCCAGAAGATATCGGCAGGCTTGCTACCCGTGATACCGCTGTACTCGTCGCCCTGTGCCTGGTTTCGGGTGGAGGTGAAGAAGAGTTGGTCGCTCTCCTCACCAGTGAGGGCAGGCGAGAAATCGTCGCGGCGTGAGTTGAAAAGGTCCACCCGTTTCACAGTGTATTTCGAACCCTCTTTCTTCCACTCCGGGGCCATCTTTGCGGCTTCCAGACCGTTCTTGGCCAGTTTCAGCCAGTCAGCCAATTCCGAACTCTCCATCTCCCATTGTCCGTTCTCCAGACTGTCGATGGCTGTCTGGAATTGCTTCCCCGCCTCCTTGTAGTTGCCGGATTTCATCAGTTGCTGGGCCATCCGCAGGTGCGTCAACGAGTCGGCCTGTTTGTAGCGTATCACATTCTTGTAGGCGGTGATGGCCTTGTTGGTATTGTTGATCCTCCTGTAGCACTCCGCCATCTTCAGACTCAGTTTTCCGCGTTTCTCCTTCTCCTTCGAAGGCGTTGCCGAATAGGCCTTCTTATACTGAGCCGCTGCATCATAGTACTCGCCGAGGGCATAGAATTTCTCTGCCTTCTTCATGGCCTGATCCGCCCCGCACCCCGTCAGGAGCACGGTAGCGATCATAACAGATGCTATGATGAGAATCTTTCGCATACTATCATATAACGCACAAACCGGCTCTTTTATTGCAACGGCCCGAGTATTAAAATCTACAAAATTGTTTAATAGATATAGGTACTGATGAAATCCATCACCTCTTTCTTGACGTCAACAGGACAATAGTTGGGGTCGTTGATTTTGCTGGAATGATTGCCGATGGGGTTGATGACCTTCTTGGCATTGGGCCCTAACTTCTCAGGCTGACCAGCCGACCAGGGATCGTCGTGTGAATAGTAGAAGAGTAGAGGCTTGGTGAAGTTCATAAAGAAGTTTTCACACATATCGACACGCAGGCTGTTGTTGTATTGCTTCAACACAAAGCGGTCTTCTTCTTTGAGCAGAGATGCCAACACATTCTCCGCCTTGAAACTGGTGCCTTCCAACTGATCGGCAAAATAGTCGTAGCCGTTGTCGGGGAAGCCTTGCATCTTTGCACAATCCACCCAATAGGTATAGAACGTCTCATCTCTGTTGTCCTTAATCGATTTGGTGATTGACGTTACAAGCGACTCATCATCCTTGATGATGGACTCTATCTTTTCTTTATGCATGCTGGGGAGATTGTACTGTAAGGTGGTGAAGAAGACATCGGTGATATTAAAAACATATTCAGCAAACGTAGGAACCGGCGTGCCCTCCTTCTCAAAACGCTCGCAGACTTTCAGGAAAAGTCCTTCTTCACCATTCTCCAATGCAGTACGCATACCCTTTTTCATCATCTCGCGCAGTTCCTCAGTACCCGCCTCGTTAAAGAGATATTCGCCAAAACGCTTGTCTGTGAGACTGACTTCGAAAGGTGAGCAGAAGGCAGCGGCCAGGTCCATATCGTCCGGATAATAGTAGGCATAATCCATGGAGGTCTCACCGTTCTTGCTGGTACCAGCGCTCATCCACTTGCCCTTGAAGATGGGCTTCAGCGCCTGATAGACGGCATGGAGGTCGGCCGATGCCTGGGCGCTCGTTTCATACTCCCACTTTCCTTTGTCCTGGTTGAATGACTCGCCGAAGTTACGATGCTCCACGTGTACCATATTGGCATTCAAGTTAATACCGAGATCTTCTATATCATTGAAACAAAACCATTTATAACCCTCGGTCACCATGATGGTAGGACAATCATAGCCTCGGAACAGGATGAACACCCTCTGCTTGAACTTGTCGCCGTCGGGCTGGTCGTGGTTCACAGGCTGGTTTATGAACATACGGTATTGCGACTGGTAATCCAGTTCGCCCATCGCCTTTCTTTCCATTACCGCCGTATCGGGATTCTCCTTGATGTCAAAGAAGGGGCCATTGGCTGCGAGTGTCTCCTCGAGTGGGACGACAACCACTGGGGCGGGATTGTCAATGTATTCGGTACACGACACGATGCTCAGGGTCATGACCAGCAGCATCCAAAATCTCAAAGTCTTCTTCATTGCTATGTATTTTATAATCACATTGCAAAATTACAAAAAAAATCTGAAACCACCAAGAAAAATGTCACAATGTGTCAGACACTTTTTAGCATTTTTGACGTACATCTGATTTGGGGTAGAAAAGACGTGTTTCAGCGTTACAGTGTTACAGTTCTCTAAAGAGGCTTCTAGGTCTCAAGTTGTCATTATATTTATATTAATATAAATATAGAGTTATTTTGGCTTTCTCATAATCGATTTGGGAACTGTAACACTGTAACAACTGCAGCAGACCGCTTGAGTTTGGACAAGACTTTCAGTAGAAGGAAATTTTTCAAAAAAAGTTGGTGATTTATTCGAGAACCGCAATGAAAGTTTCTTACCTTTGTAGCGTCAAATGAAGGAGTCGCGGAGGCGGACATTAAGGATAAAAATTGCGAGATTTAAATCTAGAAATTGCGCGCATTAATGGTAGCAAGATTTTCTCTTAATAGTACGATTCGGGGCGATTTCAGGCGACAACGAGAGAATTAATAATTTTCTTGACAGAGTCAAGCGACAAAGTCGAGTATTTACAAATACAAAAACTAAACTAGATTGAATTATGGCTATTAAAGTGATTGCTCAGCGCCGAGAGTTGAAAATCGGCAAGAACCCTGGTGTGAAGAAGTTCGTGATGCGTCCCGACCTCTACATCCCTATCTACGGAAAGGGCGGGTCTTCGCATTGAATGTTCGTCTTTACTATTAATTCTTGTTAATATTCTAAAAAATTAGAGTTAAGAATTTGGTAGTTCTAAAAGTTTAGAGTATATTTGCCGCCGGAAACTCTAAAAGTTTAGAATATGGAAGAGAAAAGACAAGCCAAAGGTCAACTGACTAAGGCAGAAACACAAGTGATGAACATACTCTGGTCATTGCCAGAGAGCAAGGGCTATTCGTCTGAAATCATGGGGAAATTCCCAGAGCCGAAGCCGGCTCTGACCACATTGCTGACATTCCTGAAGATATTAAAGGATAAGGGGTTCGTCAGTTCAGTGAAACAAGGGAAGGCTCAACTCTTCAGCACCACTATCAGCAAAGAGGAATACACGCGCGCCTATATGAAAGAGGTGCAGAACACATTCTTTGGCGGTTCGTTTGCATCACTCGTTTCTTTCTTTGCCAAAGACGAGCAGTTAAGCGATGAAGAGGTCAGTGAGATTATGGAAATCCTAAAACACCGTAAGTAATGGCTGAATTTCTGATATACGATTTGAAGGTTGCCGTATTGATAGCCGCTTTCTATTTCTGCTATCGGCTGCTGATGGAGCGTGAGACGATGCATCGGTTGAACCGTATCGTGTTGCTGTCGTCCATCCTGCTCTCGCTGGTCTTGCCTCTGTGCGTCATCACGCTGCATAAAACGGTAGAGGTTGAGCAGATACCGGTGGTAGATACTGCCGAACTGGTGATCACAGAATTGGGAGAATCAGAGGGACAGGTCCATGACTGGGTCAAAGACCACAATCACGCGACCAGTCCCCTTGATTCTTCATCCGTCATCTTTGCCATTTTTATCATCGGCCTTGTCTGCCGATCACTATATATTGCGAAAAGTTATCGGCAATTACGCCGAATGATCAAGGATAGTGAGCAACATTCGTTGGAGGATGGCGTGACACTGGCAGTTGTCGACCTGCCCGTCGCACCGTTCTCATGGATGCGCACCATCGTGTTAAGCCGGATTGACTACGAGGAGTGCAACCCTTCGATACTTGCCCACGAACGGGGACATATCCTGCAGCATCACAGTTGGGATATCGTCTTCGTTGAATTGCTTACGGCCCTGCAATGGTTCAACCCTGTGGTATGGCTCCTGCGTCGCGACCTGCGAACCGTCCATGAGTATGAAGCCGATGCATCCGTCCTCTCGTCAGGCTCAGACATGAGCCAATACATTCAACTACTGATGCGGAAGGCGATGGGTACAAAGGTCTGTATCCTCGCCAACGGCATCAACAACAGCACCATCAAAAAGCGAATTAATATGATGTTACTTAATAAATCCCCACGCCGCAACTCTCTGAAGTTGTTGGCCCTGTTGCCCATCGTGGGCGTCACTCTCGCCCTCAATGCCGAGACTGTCACCGATGTGGTCTATAAGAACGACGAACCTCAGAAGCAGGTGCCCGTAAAGAAAGGCAAGAAAAATGCTACCATCAAGACTGGTAGTAACCAGGGTATTAATGTCATTGAGATAGTAGAACCAAAATCCAATGACGAACTGAAAACTTATGAAACCACGCTGGGAGAATCAGAACCCAATGTGGCAGTTTTGATTCTTAATACCAAAAAGAAAGGAGAAGAGCCGTTGCTCATCGTTGACAACAAGATTGCCACAATAGAACAGGTGCGGGCTCTCCCCAGAGATGCAGTCGCCAGTGTGGGTACGATGAGAGAAGAGGCTGCCATCAGTTCATACGGTGAAAAAGCCAAGTATGGTGCACTGATTATCACCACCGTCAAGCAT
>JAFWTK010000140.1 GCA_017518935.1 Prevotella sp. | reverse complement strand
TACAGCCATTGAAAAAGTAGTAATGCGTTCAGCTACACCTCCAGCCATCAGTAGCGATCCATTCACTAGTGCCAGTGCCAAGAGTGCTATTACATTGGTGGTTCCTTCGTTCTCTGTGGTTAACTATAAGTTGGATACTTATTGGTTACAGTTCGGCACAATTACCGAAGGTGATGATGTGTACTATTGGAAGATTACATCACCGCTGATGCTGACGAACAACCGCCGTATGAAAGGTACACCTGACGTGGATCTCTATTATGGTGGTCAATTTACTGTGGGTGGTAATGCCCCGTTCCCCATGGGTCAGTTCAATATGTATGTGAATGAGAGCGATCCTGGTCGTCTGCTGAACACCTGCGAGAATATGACTGCCGATGCCGTTACGACGAATTTTACTGTAGATGCCAACAAGTGGTATTTCTTTACTCCGCTTTACGATGTGGCGCTGGCTGATATTGAAGTGAGCAACAATGCCTCGTATGTGTTCCGCTATTATGATGCCCAGAACCGTGCCGTAAACGGTGCCTCTGGAAGTTGGAAGAATGTAGACACTGACAAGTTGTTGGGTGGTCAGGGTTATATTTTCCATTGCAACACTGCCTGCACCATCACCTTCCGCGCCGATGCCAACGGTCAAAAGGTCCTCTTCAGCACGAAGGATGTGACGCGCTTACTCACTGCAAATGAGGCCGAGAGTACCGCAAACCGTTCATGGAACTACGTGGGTAATCCCTATCCCTGTTACTACGACATTTTCTATATGGACTTTACTGCTCCAATCACCGTGTGGAATGGCAGCACTTATCAGGCCTATTCAATAGCAGACGATGATTTTGTACTGCGTCCTATGCAGTCGTTTTTCGTGCAGAAGCCCGATGCCGTAGATCAGATTGTTTTCCACAAGGAAGGCCGGCAACTCACAACCGACATCGTACATGCTGCCGGTTCTCGTGCAGTAAAGGCCAGCAACCGTCATGTCTTCAACATTCAGATTGAGAACGACGAGCAGAATGACATGACACGTGTTGTCATCAACAATGAGGCTTCTACAGACTATGAGTTATCATGTGATGCAGCCAAATTCATGAGTTTCGAGTCCAGTGTCCCACAGATTTACACCATTGACAGTGATGGAAACAACTATGCTATCAACGAGCGTCCGCTTGACAACGGCAAGGTGAAGTTAGCCTACTATGCCGGTCAGGAAGGCTACTACACCATCAGTGCACTACGTGCCGATGGTCAGGTAATCCTCTATGATGCCGAACTGAACAAGACCATCGACCTCACACAGGAAGGCTATGTCTTCCACAGTGAGGCTACCGGTGGAGCGAATAGCAGTCGCTTTACGCTGACATTCAAGGTGGGAGGTTCTAGTACGACTTCTATTGAGGAGTTGTCAATCTCAGATGATCAAGATGCCGATCTCTATGACCTGCAGGGGCGTAAGACCACAACTGCGCATAAGGGCCTCTATATACAAAATGGAAAGAAGGTCGTGCGTAAGTAAGATCTGTGCGCAGCCAAATGGTAAATCGTAAATCTGTAAATCGTAAATGACTATGCGAGGTTTCAAGTATATACTCTTCGTGCTGGCACTTATAGTAAGTGTCGGCGCGTGGGGGCAATACAACCCCTCGAATCCGGCTGAGCCTGGAGCACCGGTCACACAATACGTGCTGACGCTCCAGGCCGACCCATCGGGGGGAGGCAACTTCAACCTGAACGCAACGTCGAACCATGCTGTAGGCGAGACGTTCTGGGTTCAGGCCAACAAGGCCTCAAACTTCACGTTTGTGGAGTGGACGCTTGATGGTGAAGTGGTGTCTACCAACTACCGCTTCCAGTACACCATGCCCGCCCATGCAGTGACGCTCATTGCCCATTACCGCTATACGCCTGGCAGTCCGTCGGAACCTAACGAACCCGACATTCCTGCCAAGCCTGTTTACTCAAATCTTTGGCTCACCGCACAGCCTTCTGGCGGTGGAAGTTTCAATATCTCTTCTGGTACCAGTTACGAGGTGGGATCTTCGGTCCGTGTACAAGCCAACCCCGCCTCGAATTTCACCTTTGTGAATTGGACGCAGGACGGTGCAGTCCTATCAGAGAGCCGTACTTTCAATTATGTAATGCTTGAGGGAACCGACGCCAACCGTCTGGTGGCTAACTTTACCTATACGCCAGGCAGTCCTGGCGAGCCAAGTGAGCCAGCGCCAAAGAAGATCTATCACCGTGTCTATCTGATGGCTGATCCCTTGGGTGGTGGCTATTTCAACACCGAGAGCGGCAACCAGTTTGAGGAAAGCACCCAGCAGACTTTCCGTGCATATAATAATACTTGGTATACGTTCCAGAACTGGACCCGCGATGGCGAGGTGGTGTCGACCAGCAGTAACTATACGATGACCATCCCTACCGAGGATGTAACACTTGTGGCTCACTACAGTTATAACTACGACCCTGGTAATCCGGGCGAGCCAGGACAGTCGACGGCAAAGCACCTCAGCGTCTACGGTATGACGGCCAGCGGCTCAAGGAGCCAGACGATTTTTTATCCCTTGTTCCTTGAAAATACTGAAGATGTGTATGGCGTGACCGTGGTGGTACACTTCCCCGAGGGCTTTACGGCAAACACCAACAATCTGATGTTGGGTGAGCGTGCCGCTGGCCATAAACTGGACGTAGAGGCTCTTGAGGACAACGCCTATCGCTTCGACCTCACTGGCGACCAACCACTGACAGGCGAAAATGGAAAGATCTTCGATATACCTATTACCATCAGCACAGACTGTAAGCCCGACCAGAGTTATGAGGTGGTGCTGAAAAATGCCGCCCGCATCAATCTTGACGGTTCGAAGGAGGTCATCAACACCCGCAAAGGCTACATCTTTGTGGAGGACATGAAGGAAGACGGCCTCTATGCACAGTTCGCCTATGAGAAACTGCAGAACCGTGTACAGTTCAACAATTACTCTGCCGACAAGGCCATCAGTTACAACTGGGATTTCGGCGACGGCACTTCCAGTACCGAGAAGAGCCCCATGCACATTTATGAAGTTTCTGGCTATTACGACGTGACACTCACTGTTCGCGGACAGAGCGGCAGTGATGTGGCACAGATGACTGTGTTCATCAACGACGAGTCAACGTGGGTTGTTGATGGCGTATTCTTCCTTGACAACGAGATAAAGGGCGTGCGCTATTTCACTACGGCCCAAGACCTCTTCACATTCCTTTCTGCCCGACCTATCGTAAGTAATCTGAAAGTTAACGTGAAGGCTGGTGAGACGTTTAATGATGCTTTAGAACATATAGAACACATAGAGACCATAAAATCGGCTTTGGCAAAAGATAACTATACGCTGACCATCGCCACCAATGGCGAAGGTTCGACTCCAATCCTGAACTTCGGAACAGGCGGTTCTCCCATTGATACCGACGTGGTGGACCTCTTCATCTCCCTTGGACGGCTTATGGTGTGCGACGGCGTACAGTTACAGTTGTGGGGCATCGGCTTTAATCCGACGATGCTGCCTTCCATTGAGGCTGGCCAAACCGTGCTCAGTGGCGAACCTACCGAAGAGGTGGATTTCTCGTCGGTGAGTACCGACCTTACTTTTACATGGACGGCCACTGCTGATGTGGAGACTGCTCTGGGCTATGAGACCGGAGGCACGGGCAAAATACCATCGATGACCTCCACCAGTGGCAGTGCCTACGATGCACACCTTATTTATAATATAATAGCATCATATGGTGGAGATACTTTCTTTGAGACCTCTCACACCATCACACTGAAGCCCTCGCTGGAAGGTTCGTTCACCGAACTGACACCTGCCGACGGCTCACAATTGGAGAATACGACGGTGACTCTGAAGTGGAACAGCATCACCAATGCCGTTTATGACGTCTACTTGTGGAATGCCTCCAACCAGCGTCCCGCAACACCCGTGGCACAGGGTATCAGCGAACTGACTTACACCTCACAGAATTTCTGTCAGGACATGAAGTCGTACAAGTGGCAGGTTATTGCCCGCAACGCCTCGCAAGAACTGCCCAGCGATACCATGCACTTCTCCATCCGTATGCTACCCGACCTGCACCTCTATAGCGTGCAGACAGTAGGGGATCTGGAGGCCGGTCGCAAGGCCACCATTGAGTGGACGGTGCGCAACGATGGCGACGGTTCTACCTTCGACTATACGTGGCAAGACCGTGTGTGGCTGGTACCCGATGTCTATGGCGGTACTAACCAAAGCACATGCAAGTTATTAGCCACCGTGCCTAACGCGATGGCTTTGGCCAGCGGTCAGCAGTACACCAACAGCGTGGAGGTGACGCTTGATGAGCAGTCGTATGGCAGTTACTACCTGCTGGTATCTGCCGACATGAGCAGTGTCACAAATATTGAGTGGAGTAGCGTGGGCGGTACAATCGTCAGCCCTTATGCGCCAGTGCTTGGCGGCAATGCCGACGAGGGTTCCTATCCACATGTCTTTGCCACTACGGTTGCCACTGGCAACCAATTGGAGGAACACGGTGAGACGGCAACGCATAGTGACAATTTCTTCTATCAGAAGGTGGACATTGCCATGCCCACTATGGATGAGGGGGATTGGATCATCTTGCAGCAGGCATACCAAGACATGGGTAATGGCGAAGGCTGGACGAAGCCATGGAACTTTGACGTGGAGCGTCGAACTGTACAGACACTGCCTGGCGTGAGCATACTCCGCGGACACGTGACAAGTATTGACCTGTCGAATAATAAGTTGTCCGGTACATTCCCCGTCACCTTACTTACGCTGCCGCAACTCCGTTCGCTCAACCTAAGCGGCAATCATTTGTCGGGCGAGTTGGGAGGAAACTTAGCAATCAATTCTCCGGTAATCAGTTCGCTTAATATTTCCAATAATCAGTTCTCGGGTAATATCGGGGCGTTTACAGTTCAACTGCCTAATTTGGAGACACTCTATGCTGAGTCGAATCACTTTGACCAGGTAACTCCGATGATTGCACCCACTGTGACAACGCTGAAGATTGGTAACCAGAGTTTGGTGAAGACATTGGACGTTGACCTCACCAGCATGTCTGTGGCTGAGTTGATGGAACAAATGCCTAATATATTGCTCTACAAACACAAACAGCAAACCTATGATAACGGCATTTCATTTATTGCCACTGCAGATGGCGGCTGGCAGACCACCATTGACATCAGTCCTTCTGATGTGAAATTCACTAAGAAAAGCGAAGATAATTCATATTGTGGGAAGAATGGCGACATACTGCAAATTGCCACAGACAGCGGAGATGCCAAAGGTACGACCCTCAGTATGAAACTATCCTTCGGTCAGGGTGATGCCAACTTCAGTGGTAAGGCTGATGTGGTGGATTTGCAGGCTCAGATTAATTATGCTTTTGAAGACTATAATGACCGACCTTTCAATTTCACAGCAGCCAATCTGTGGGTTGATGAGGTCATCAATGTGCAGGATGTGGTGAAGATGACCGATCTGCTTCTCTCTATTGACGATGCTGCCACTGCTAGATCTTACACGGCGCACATGTCGCGTACGCGTTATGATTCCGAGGAAAACGAAAAGGCTATACTTTTTATAGAGGACGGCATATTGTGGATAGATACGGAAATACCTGTAGCAGCATTTGAGGTGGCACTAGCGTCCGTTGATGCCGTCAGTATGTGCAATAGTCTGCGCCAGATGGGATTTACCGTTCGTACCAACAGCAATGGATCTCGCACACATATTGTGGGCTACTCCATGAGTGGAGCATCAATCGCCGTTGGCAAAATGGCCATCTGCGAGTCGCTGCAGACAGACATTAAGATCGTCAATGCTGTGCTCTCAGATGTCAATGCCAATGAGATTGCTGTAAAAGTGATTTCCGGCAGCATTTCAACAGGGATAAATGATGAATTGAGGGCGTGGGATGAAGAGCCGGCGACAGTACTCTATGACCTTCAGGGCCGCCGTATCGATTCAAAAGTCTTGGTTCCCAATTCTCGACCCAGAAAGGGTGTCTACATCCAGAATGGTAAAAAGATAGTGAGATAATCGTTATGTTGTCTGAACCTAATAGTTAAAGAAAAGATGAAAATAATAAATAGAACAAGGTACTTACTACTGACGCTACTGATGCTGTTGTCTGTTGGCGTGTGTGCACAACAGAAAAATGTGCTTAGCGTACCCAACGCCAAAGTGTCCATAGGACAGGCTCAGTTGCCGGTGCATATAGAGAATACTGACGAGATTATCGCGGCACAGTTCGACCTGACACTGCCTTCGACCATATCTGCTGGTACTGACGCCGAGTTGACGAACCGCTGCGACGGACATTCCGTTATCATACGGAAAATGGAAGCGACACGTTATCGCGTAATGCTTTATTCTGACGAGAATAAACCCCTACAGGGTCAGTTGGGCATAGTGCTCTACATCCCGCTGAACATCCCGCAAACGGTGGTTGAAGGCAGTGAACTGCCACTCGTCATTAGCAATGCCACCCTCACCGTGTCAGGCGGTGCCAACGTACTCACCGACACGAAAGCAGGCAAACTCATTGTCTCAACGTTGCCAGACCTCACCGTAAAAAGCATTACCGCTGAGAACACGACCATCACTCCTGGCGAACGCATGTCGCTATCATGGCAGGTCCAGAATGTGGGCGGCGCAGAGACTGGCGGAGGCTGGAGCGAGCAGATCTTACTCGTGAACAAGCGTGGCACCGTAACCAAACTTATTGGTACCGTCTATCAGGAGGAGACATTGGGGGCTGGCGCTGTGATGAGTCGGCAGACGGACATCACCGTACCACAACTCCTTGGCATAGAGGGAGATGCTTACATACAGATCAAAGTGATTGCTAATAGTGATACAGGTGAGTCATCGCTGGCAACAGGTAACAACACCGCGCAGTCTGATAATGTGTTCACCTTGGCAAAACGACTCTTCGTCGAGCCTAATCCTGTTAGCATTACTGAGGGCAGGTCTCAGCGTGTGGCTGTTAAGGTGAGCCGTAGCGGTGACTGGAACTGGGAGCAGAACTTTACACTCAGTACTACAGAGGACAGCCGAGTTTCACTGCCCACGCAGGTTACTATTCCTATTGGGCAGTCGGGTGCCATTGTCTATATGACCATTAGCGACAACCAGATACTTGACGACAATAGCATTGTCATCATCACAGCCAAAGGCAAAGACTATCCTGAAACTACGGAGCAATTCATCATTGAGGATAATGAGTATCCTGACCTGATACTTAAAGCCTCAAACTCTGTCATTACCGAAGGTGAGACCTTCCAACTCACAGTAACGACGAGCCGCGTCTCGTCACAGCCCGTTGACGTAACCCTTAGCAGTGAGAATGTCAAACGTTTCTCGTTCCCGCAAACGGTGACGATACCTGCTGGCGAGACATCGGCAACAGTGGAAGTAACCACCATCGATGATGAGGTCCCCAGCCTTGACCTGTCGAATGCGTTTACAGCGTCGGCTCCTAAACACAACAAGGCCGAGGCCATCATATTGCTGAAGGACAACGACTTGCCTGTGCTGGAGTTGCAACTCACACCGATGACCGTGCAGGAGAGTGCCGGAGTCGTAGCCGTAGCAGGTGTGCTGCGCCGTACTACAAAAACCAATAGTAAAATAACGGTAAAACTTACAGACGATGCTGATGGCGGTCTCTATTTCGGCAATCGTACACTTGTGCTCAATAAAGGCGTGGAGGAGGTCCACTTCAACTTTGGACCAGTAGATAATGCAGTTGTCGATGGGGATCGCACCTATACTGTCACTGCTGCTGTGTGGCTCTCATCATGTAGTTGTGGCGCAACAGGCGAATCGGCTGGCTATGTCGAGGCTCAACTTCACGTGCTTGACAACGATGGCGCTGCTCTAAACATCACTTCCTCGCAGAGTACTGTGAAGGAAGGAGGAACGGCCACGCTCACCGTGAGCCGTAATGTTACAAATACGAAAAAGCCGCTGGCCGTAACGCTTAGCAGTGACTATGAGCAAGGGTTGTCCTATGAGCATACTATTACCATTCCTGCTGGGAAACGATCGGTAAAGGTAGATGTTAACTCTGCATCGAACAGCGTGCAGGGTGACAGTCATACCGTCATATTCACCGTACAGGCTGACGGCTATGCCACAGGCACCTGTTTCCTGATGGTCACAGACCAGACGCTTCCTGACGCACGTATCAATAGTATTGTTGCCGATGTGACGGAAACCGAGGTTGGAACTAATGCCAAACTGACTATTGAGGTGGTGAACGACGGTGCTGCAGATCTTCCTGCAGAGATTGCAGTGAAGGTGTATCATCGCGGAGAGGCTACTGCTATAGGAACGCTTTATACTTCAGCGCCTCTTACCATTGGCGGCAGCCTGACACTCACCAAGACCATCACACTGCCCACAACTGTAGGGAACCATAGTTATTATGCTGTCATAAACGAACCTACCAGCGTTCAAGAGTTGTCGCACAACAATAACACCTCAAAAGATGTTGTTGTCAAGACCATTGCTCCCTTCAGTGTAACAGTCACTACTGACAAGGCTGTCTACAACCAGGGTGAGAAAATCCTGATCAGTGGCCAACTGACAGGCAACAACACCGCCAATGCCCTGGTTGATCTGTACATTATCAACGATGGCACTCGTCAGGGACAGACCTTCACCACCGATGAACAGGGAGCGTTCTCCTTTGAGTGGTTGCCTTATGCCTTACAGTCAGGCCATTTTACCGTGGGTGCATGCTATCATGGCGAGGGGCTGAAGACAGAGATGGCATCGTTCGATATATATGGACTGAGACGTAGCGGTTCTGGATATGTGACATGCGAGGTTGCAGATGGAGAGACCGCAACAGGCACATTAGGATTTTACAACCCAGGCATTTTAAACCTTACCGGGGTGAAGGCTGAGATTATTTCTGCGCCCGATAACTGTGAGGTTTCTATAGAGATGCCCTCGACAATCAATGGTGGGCAGACCGTCAATCTAACTTATAACTTAAAGGGTACTGAACCCAGTGCTGAACGTAAATGGTATGATGTCAAAGTACATATCACCACTAACGAGGGTGTTGCACTCGATGCTACCATCTATTTCTATTGCTATAATAACATCGCTCATCTGGTGTCCGATGTCGGCAGAATCAGTACCACAATAACGAAGGGTACAACACGCGACTATCCCATTCAGATAGTCAATACTGGTAAGGGTGCATCTGGTCCTGTCACGCTGGCTCTCCCAGAGTGGATGAGTTGCGCCTCAGGCACCACTCTTCCCTCTATGAATTATAACGATACCACAATGGTCGTGTTACGAATGGCCACCAATGACAAGATGCAACTCAACATGCCTGTTACTGGCACCATTGGTGTCAATTGTACCAACGGTAACGGACTTACCATCACTTATAGCGTCGAACCTGTATCGGAAGAGACTGGAGCGCTTGTCGTTGATGTGTGCGATGAATACACTTACAATACTGCTGAAGCCCCCCACGTGGCTGGAGCCGAAGTAGTGATACGCCATCCCTATACGGGCGCTGAACTCGCAAGAGGCTTGACTGGCGAGGATGGCTTGTTCTCGCTTGACCTGCCCGAAGGTTACTACAAGATAGTGGTTTCGGCAGACAGACATGAGCAGTACACAAACTTCTGTAGTATCAATCCAGGAAAGACTGAACGACTGACGGTGAATATCAGTTATCAGCCGATAACTGTTCAGTGGAATGTCGAAGAAACCGAAGTGGAAGACACTTATGAGATAGTCACTACTGTGCAATATGAAACCAACGTACCCATGCCTGTGGTAAAGGTAACGTTGCCAAAAAGCATCGACGGTGACAATATGGCCGTTGGCGATGCCGTCATGATTAACATGTTGCTCACCAACGTCGGACTTATAAATGCTCAAAATGTGGTGTTAGACTTACCCACGAACAAGACAGAATGGAAATACGAGGCTTTGGCTTATAACGAACCATTTACGCTTGCTCCTCAGCAGATGGTGTCTGTGCCCGTAAAAATCACTCGAATTGCCGATGAATCCCAGAATGGATCACGGGCATTCAGAAAAAACCGGAGTCTACCGCAAGACTTTAATAACTGTATGGCTGCTCTGGGTTCTGAATATGAGTATCTTTGTGGAACAGAACTGAAAAACAATGCTGCGGCTGAACGAATGGCCATGAAGATGTGTGCCGTTTCAGCAACCATGAGTGCTATCGGAAATGCTTTAGGTGGCATCTTCGGTGGCGGTGGTGGCGGTGGTGGAACCGGTGGCCCTGGTGGTGGTCCCGGCGGTGGCACCGGTGGCGGTGGTGGCGGTGGCGGTACCACTCACTATAATCAGGCCACCCAGTCACTCGACATCTGCGACCCGTGTGATGCTGCCCGCTTGGAACAAATGATAAACACCGCACTTGGGTTTACATGGTTTGGTCCTATCAATGATGCGTTGGACGATGCCGCTGAGGCTGCTCAGGAGCATCGTAAGACAGGGAATTATCCTGGTGCAATATGGTATGTGAAGAAAATTGGAGGCAGGGTGTTCGATGCAGTTTTGGGCACCGTCCTCGATACCAAACTCTTTGAGGGCGCCAGTGATTTCTGGTCATTGGGTGACGGCATTATCGGTATTGTTACCGCTTGTGATGACATTGACGGCGGTCAGTCAAGCAACTCCAGAGGGAAGGAATCTCCCCGAAAAGCCTCGAAACATAGTTGGGTGGAGGAGTTTGATGGTAAAGCACTTGAATATGTTAATCAGATCAACCTCATGAAGGAACTGATGTCCTACACTTTCGGTGATCAGATATGGTATAACGAGCCCGATGAGCAAAAAGCAGCCTTTATCAAATATGTATGCGAACTGCCCGATGATGTTATTCCTACCGACGAGCAGTTGATGGCTCATAAACCTGAAGGCGTGACACTCTCCCAGATGCGGGCTTTTGTCAACCATGTGTATGGGATCGGTTCCAATACTCCGACAGCAGAAGCCTTTGAGGAGAAGTTGGACGAGTTTACCCGAATGAACGAGACATCAAGGGAGAGAGGATATTTGTCGATGACCGACGAATTCTTCAGTTCGTACGATTCCTATCGCCAACGTTATGAGCACATGGCTGAGTCTTCTGTCTGTGCTACCATCACCCTGCAGTTCAAGCAGACGATGACCATGACGCGCCAGGCCTTCCGTGGCTCGTTGATTGTGTTCAATGGTCATGAAAGTATTCCGATGCGTGATGTGAAGTTGTCACTTGAGGTTACCAATAAACAGACGGGACAGGTGGCAACCAGCCATGAATTCCAAATCAATCCCGAATCTCTTAACGGCTTTACGGGAGCACTCGATTTTAGTAGCGGCTGGACTCTGGAGGCAAACAAGACCGGTACGGCCACCGTACTTTTCATCCCTACGAAGTATGCTGCTCCGACGGAACCAGAGGAGTGGTCGTTTGGTGGTACTCTTTCCTATTTGGATCCGTTTACTGGCTTGGAGGTGACGCGCGAATTATATCCTGTCACACTCACTGTGAAGCCTTCTCCGGAACTGGATCTGACTTACTTTATGCAGCGTGATGTTTACGGTGATGATCCGCTGACACTTGACGTGGTAGAACCTATGAAGCCCGCTGAGTTTGCACTCATCATTAATAATAAGGGCAATGGCAATGCTACGAATGTAAAGATGGTGACCGAACAGCCGGAGATTATTGACAACGAGAAGGGACTTGTCATTGACTTTGAACTCATCAGTTCACAGGTGAACGGTGGCGATGCAGCCCTGTCGTTCGGACAGAGCATTGCTAACGACTTCGGCACCATTCCCGCCCATTCGCAGATGTATGCCCAGTGGTGGCTGACTAGTTCATTGCTTGGTCACTTTGTCGATTATAAAGTGGAGGCCACCCACGTCACCAGTTATGGTAATGAAGACCTCTCGCTGCTCGACCAGGTGACTATCCATGAACTGATTCACGGCTTTGACATGCCTGAAGGCAGTCTGTTTGGCGGTCCTTTGAAAGGAAGGGCATTCTTAGTGAATGATATCTTGGATGCCAACGACCTGCCAGACAAACTCTATTTTACCAATGGTGACACCGCCAATGTGGTGATGACTAATAGGGCACAACTTGTCCGTAAATCGTCGACAACCTACCAACTTATCATCACACCGTCGGAGGCAGGCTGGAACTATGGCTCGCTGATAGACCCGACACACGGCTATTCAGAACTGAAGAGCATTGTACGGGAGAGTGATGGCAAGGAACTGGGCAATACCCGTTTCTGGCAGACCGACCGCACACTGCGTGATGGCAAGGACTGGCTCTATGAGTACCGCCTGCACTTCGTCGATGAGTTCAAGACAGGTAGTCCCATTACTTATGTGCTAACCTTTGATCCTGTGCCTGACACGGTGCTTAAGGTGGCCTCGATTGGTGTTGTTCCTGAAGACGGACAAATTGCAGAGGAATCTATTGAGACTCTTACTGTGGACTTCAACAAGGAGATTGATGCTTCTACTTTCACAGGAGATGACATCACCTTCGCTGTACAGGGTGTGAAAAAGAATGCCAACCAGATCAAAATCAGTACCAAGGACAACAAGAGTTTCAAACTTGATATGAGTGCCATGAACGATACGTTGAGTAATGGGTACTATACTCTGACCGTTCAAACAGCTGACATCACGGACGCTGAGGGCTACAAGGGTAAGGAGGGTAAACTTGCTAACTGGATATTGTTCCGTGGTGGCCTTGTCCAGTTGACCACCTCGGCTTATCCTCTGAATTCAGGAACTGTAATGCGAAAGCCGGCTAATGGCGCATTAGCAAGAATGAATGCACCTAAGGATGGTAACGAGATGACGGCTCAATATGGTTCGACGGTCGTTCTGGTGGCAAGTGCCAAAGAGGGCTATGAGTTTGCTAACTGGACTCTTAATGGCGAGGTCGTATCCACAGAACCCGAATATGAGGCACTGGCTATTAGTGACCTGAATATTGTGGCTAACTTCACCAAGAAGTCGTATAAAGTAGATATTGAAAGTGAGAATGAAGGTGGTATCGTCACTGGATTATCCACAGGTATCTATGAATATGAGACCCCTTTGAAGTTGACTGCCGTACCTGGCGAAGACTTTGGATTTGTGCACTGGATTGTGAATGGTGAGGTCGTGTCATCTGGTGACGCAACGTTATCGATTAACGTAGGCAAAGATTTGGATATCAAACCTGTGTTCAAGCGTGAATACTATCGTCAGACGATGACACTTGCCAGAGGCTGGAATTGGCTGTCTAGTTATTTGAATGAGCCGATAGTCGTAGAAGAACTTCCAAGTTACATTGACCGTGTTGTAGGCCAGACAGATGAACTCATTCGAGACCCGCAGTTTGGACTGGTGGGCAATCTCAGTGAATTATCCCCAGGAAAGGCCTATAAACTTGAGACTTCACGGGCGTTTAACAATACTTTCCGAGGACATCGCTATGATACAAGTAGTTCGCCTATCGCTCTGCATAAGGGATGGAACTGGGTTGCATATCCTTATTCGGAACAGGCTTCGTTGGGAACAGTAATCTCTAATGCTTCTGAGGGGGATTATATCACTTCACAGACGGGATTTGCTGAGTATTCTGACGGTGTGTGGGCTGGCTCGCTTGCTGTGTTCACGCCAGGCAACGGTTACTTGTATAAGTCAATGACAGAAAAGGCTCTGGCCTTCGATTTCTCTACGGTATCTGCGCTAAGTCGTATGAGGACCAAAACTATGGAGGCTGATCTGCCTACGGATGAGAATATGGTTGACATCCGCCGTTACCCAAACACCATGAACATAACAGTGCAGTTGTTCCGTGACGGAATGCAACTATATGCTGGCGAATATAATATTTATGCGATGGCAGATGGCGAGATGCGTGGTGTAAGCAAGCAGGTGGGTGACAAACACTACTTGACTGTCTACGGGTTAAACCCTGTTGATATATCATTCGTTGCGGAATCTGCATTGACAGGGGAGTTGTTTGAAGTTCAAGAGGTGTTGAAATTCCATGATGACGTAGTGGGTAGTCGTAAGAGTCCATTCATTATGAATATTGGAAACATTACAGGTATTGATACTATTGGTAATGACAGATGTCCTATGACGGTATACAGCCTGCAAGGTAATCTCATCAGTCGCGATGCAACCCTGAAGACACTGCATCTTTTGCCGAAGGGTGTCTATATTATCAACGGCCAAAAATGCTTCATAAAATAGGATATGGTATTGTATAACCAGAATGGTATGACGATAATTAATATGTGAATATGAGAACAAATAAAGTTATTCTATTTTTATCCACTCTGTTAATGGGTGCTCTTGGGGGATATGCCCAAGAGAGCACCCATTGGCTGTGCGATATCTATAGTTATCAATACGATATGACTGTCTATTTTGATTTGGAGAAAGACGGGACCGCTGTTTCAAACAGAGATGATTTTGAAGTTGCAGCCTTTGTCGGCTCTGAGTGTCGTGGGGTGGGGGAGTTCCTAACGGTTAATGGCACTGCCAACTATGGCTATCTTCGTGTGAGAAGTAATGTGTCAGAAGGAGAACAGATAAGTTTTAAAGTCTACCAGAAAACAACAAGAAGAGTTTTTGAGATCTCTGAGATTCTTGATTTCAACAATCAGGGAATCATAGGACTGCCCAGTTCTCCATTTATACTGAATCTTCCTCATATTTTGCTTGGTGATGTCAATAAGGACGGTTTGATTGATGCCAAAGATGTTGTTGATTTGGTAAACTATATGATGGGCAAGAAGGAACTTGACCTTAACGCAGCAGATGTCAATGGTGACGGTGAGGTTAATAGTGCTGATGTCATTATGACGGTGAATGCCATCATGAATAAATAATCTCGCTGTCATTTGAACAATTATCCGAACACCTCTAATGTTCTATTCGGATGACCGCAAACTGCCATCCTTGTCAGAAAAGGCTCTAAAAACCCTCCATTCTGCTTCTGATTCAAGCAAAATGGAGGGTGTTTTTTAGGAGTTTTTCTTAACAGACGAGACTCGCTCTCACTGCTCCGTTAGTTGATCAGGTAAATCTTTGTCTTGCCCTTGTAGGTGGCCTTGATAGTGGTACGGCCCTCTACGATGGGATTGATCTCGAACTTCACGCCAGGAACGTCAGACGTTGCCTTCAGTTTCGAACCGGCTTCCAGAGGACCATAGAGTTGATAGCGGATCTGGTCGGGATAGCCGTTCTGGTTGGTGAAACGAACAGGTGTCTGAGGAATCGTCAACGGTTTGCCATCACAGGTAATGGTCACTTGAGGC
>JAFWTK010000139.1 GCA_017518935.1 Prevotella sp. | reverse complement strand
TTTCATTTTCTTCCATGCATAGTTACCGATGTAATCCTTGCCACCGATACTCCATTTGGCATTGACGGGAGCAGAGGTCGAGCAGGTAATGACGTTTCCATTCAGGCCGCTGGCAGCCTTGTCGACAGTGACGGTAGTCTTTGCCTTCAACTCATCAAGAGTAATGTGACCGGCATTGCTGATATCCTCGTGAGTAGGATCACAAGCAGCAAGAGCACATACCGCGGCAAAAAACAAAAATATCTTTTTCATATTGATTACAAAATTATGATATTAATAAAGAACCTTATATTGTGTCTCAGGATTGGCAGCATCCCAACCTGGATTCTCCGTAAGTTTTCCATTCTTCACAGTGATTTCAGTCTGAGGTTTAGCCAAGAAACCATTAGTGTCGATATAACGCTTGGCCCAAGAACAGGTCATGTGTGCCATCGTACGCTTGTTGGACTTTTCACCAAGGCAGACAATCTGTTTGCCAGCCTGAGCCTGAAGAGCCTTAGGAGCATAGGAGCCTTCATTAGGCTTGTTGCCCGTCCAGCGGCGCATGTCGTTAAAACGCAGTCCCTCGAAAGCGAACTCCCAGCGGCGCTCGTCCTGCACAGCCTTCAATGAGTAAGGTGTCTGAGGAACGCCAGCACGAGCCTGCACCTGGTTCATGTAGGAAGCATCGCCGGTAAGTTCTGTAAGCATCAGCAGCACATCGGAATAACGCATGAGGTAGAAGTCCTCGAAGTGGTCGCCCTGCATCTTGTTGTCAAGAGAACTGCCGGTATAACCCTCACACTTTGACCACCAGGTGTCGTTGTTGGCTGCACAAGCATCAAGGTTGACCTCGGCGTACTTCTTGACAGAATAACCCGACTCCTCACAGTCGTCCTTCTCATAAGTATAGTTCTCCAACTCATTGTCGAGGTCGATGAGAGAAGCCTTCTTGCGGAGGTCGGTATAATTGTTGGTCCGTTCAGCATCTGTCCAGTCGTCCCAAATATTGCATGAAGGTGTGCCTTGGCCCCATCCCTGATTGAAGGGATAGGTGTTGTTGCGGTCACCATTCTGGTTGGATGCACCGTTACGAAGACCCCAGAATACAGAAATATAGTTGGAGTACATACGAGCAGTATTATATGAACCAGAGATGCTCCATGCTGAGGCGTTCATGAACTGGACCTGGAAGATTTCCTCGGTGTTGCCATTACCCATGCCGGGCTGGTCGAAGCAGTTCTCACGTTTCATGTCCTTGATGAACTCATAGGCGTGGCCCTGGTCATCCTGAGCCTCATCCCAGAGCAGGCTGTTGGAGTACTGCCAGAGTGAGCGGAAGTCTTCACAGAGTTTGTACCCACCATTGGCTACGATGTCCTTCAGACCATTGACGACGTCGGCCTGAGAAAGATCACCAGCGGGGCAACCCTCCTGTTCAACGAGTGTGATAGCAGGAGCACCGCCGGAAGCGAGTTCACCTACATTCTTATAGAAGCCGGCCCAGAACATATATGCACGGGCGATGAAAGCCTCAGCGGCAAACTTGTTGGCGTGGCCGTCACCATGGCCCCTTTCTGTACCCATGAGGTTCTTTCCAGACGTGAGGTCGGAGAGTATCTGGGGATAGATGGCGGTTTCAGCGTCGGCCTGCTCCTCCATCTCTGGAGTAATGACTGAGGAAGTGATCAATGGCACATCGCCAAACAACTGAGTGAGCCAGAGGTAATAGACACCGCGCATGAAGTAAGCCTCACCAAGTAGTTGATTACGCAGAGATTTCTGATTATCTCTCCAGGGCACATTATCGATTGTCTCAATAGCAGAAGTGGCACGGGCAATGCCGCCATAGAGCAGTTTGTAAGGCTCTGCATACTGATTGACACTCATTTCTACAAGATGGTGGAGAGACTTCACCTTGTTGTCCTGCAGACCGCCACTACCGTAGCAGTTGTCGGACATGATTTCCCACCAGTACCAAATATTCTGGTTGTCAGCGTCGCCGCCACCCATCGTATTCATGATACTGTAGATAGCCGACAGTTCAGATTCAACA
>JAFWTK010000138.1 GCA_017518935.1 Prevotella sp. | reverse complement strand
GCAATGTCCTGGGCAGGTCGATACAGTAGTCTTCGCAGATATACTTCACCGCCTGGGGCGGCAGCAGTCGGGCATTCGGGAGTACCCCCATTGCATCGAGGATATGTCGGCGGGTGGCCAGATAGCGGGTGAAGGTACGGGGTGAGACACCGGCCAACTTGGCCAGTGTTTTCTTGCTGATGAATTTGTGCTTGTCGTAATAGTTAACCATGTTTATCGGTTTTGGGATTCGAAATAATAGTCGACGAGGTCGATTTTGCGACGTTTCTGGTCTTTGGAGGCATGGCGTTCGAGGAAGGGGAGAGACGCGGATGGGATTGTTCCTGGGCCAGAAAAAGGACTTCATGACGGCCTGGGCGGCCTCATGCCATTTGGTGAAGGCTCTGCCGTCGGGGTCGGTATCTGGGAAGAGGATGACCTTGTAGTCGGATAGGGGCATAAACTTATTAACCTGGATTTCTTCCAGTCCGCCTGTTGCCAGCCAGATGTACTGGGGGTAGAGTTCGGAGAGAATCACAGCCGACTTCTCGGCCTCGACGAGGGCCACAATTCTGTCAAGGCCTTTTGGTCTTAGGGCAGTGTTGTTCCTTTCGAAAACGTCCTGGCTCGTCGTTCCTCCTCGTGCGGAATGTTTTCTTAAAGGAACATCACAGCCCTTGGTCGGCCTTTCGGAAAGGAGATGGGTGCCGAAGAAGACATGGGTGGGCTGGAAGGTGTCCTGGGGGATGCCATAGTGCTTTTTCAGGAGATACATGACCCACGAGGCGTTGCGGTTCTTCAGGCGATGGCAGTCGGGCCCGTACCACATCAGTTTCCCGTCGTGAACCTGTCCTAACTGGTCGATCTGCCAATAGATGACGGCATCGTCCTTGCTACGACCGAGACGATAGCGGAGAGCGGCGTGCACCATCTGGCGACGGGTCAGGAGTCCTGACTGCACCACCGTCCGACAGAAACTGCTCTTTGATGAGAGACGCAGCGCCCACAAAGGATGGGGAAGCAGTTCTTTGACCTGCAACCGGCCATCGACGACGCGGACATCAAGACCGATTTCCGGTCCGACGGACTTGAAAGAAATTATTGGCAAATCTTTGAGCTTCATGTTTCTCATCCTGTTCATGTCTAACATCCTTTATCCCTCCTCCTTCTACACCCCTCTCTATATAGTCCCCACCCCTCTCTCATAGAGAGGTGGGGCTATAGTAAGAGGGGGTTAGGAAGGGAGAGAAGTAAGGATGGCGACCACTCGACCGTTCTTGTCCATCGTGGTCTGCACCACACGGCGATCAACCGCCAGACTGAACACTTTGTCGTAATATTTCGGCTGTTTGATGCCACTCAACTGCATGACCTGATTCTGCAGTGCTTCGAGCGTCAACGAGGGGTACTGTGACAGTGCATCGCCAAACAGCATTCCCAAGTCCCACTCCCAGGGCTGTCTGGCATTGCCGTCGTTGTGAATGAGATATTTCTGATTGAACCTGTCGGCCGTGTCTGACTTGATCTGGTAAGCCTCGGGTTTGTTGGTCTTGTACTGGCCATTACTGTCGCGCGACTGGAAATCGGGCATGGCGGTAATCTGGGGCAGTCCGTTCTCATCAATTTTATAACAAAGTTTCTCCATGATGCGGTACTTGCGGGTGAAGGTCTGTTCCACACAGAACACGTCGGTCTTCTCAATCTGCTGACAGTAATACACATCGAAGGCCTTGTGCAGGATCTCCGTTCCCAGCCAGCCCCGCAGACTGCGCTTCTCACCTGTGCGGTTCAGGAGGATCACGATGGTGATGTTGCAATCATGCTCCGTGGAGAGTTGCATCAACTGGTCGATCACCCGGGCCGATTCCTCCTGGTCGTTAATACTGGACAGCAGGTCGCTCACGTTGTCAATGATCACCATGTCGGGCTTATAGGCCTCGATGCCGGCCACCAGATAATCCATGCGTTCCTGGTAAGTGCAAGCCCGGACATTAAACACGAAGAAGTTGCTGTCGATGTCGGACTCCGTCAGATGGGCGAGTTTGAACACGCGGTCCGTGAGGATCGACTTGGTGGACTGCCGGCTCTGTTCGGTGTCGTACCACATCACTTTCAGCGGCTCGTCGCTGATACGTTCCAGTTCCAGCACATTTTTCTCGGCACAGCAGGCCATCAACATCGACGTGAAGAACGTCTTACCGCACTTCTCGGTACCGGTGACTGTCGAGAGGTCGCGACGCGGGAAACAGGGTTTGCCGTACAGTCGCAACAGGAAGTCCTCCGCGGGTACCTCCGTGTCTGACATGATTCTGCACTTGTCTAATTTCACCACCAAAGGTGATACTGGAGAAACCTCGCCAGCCTGGGCGAGTTCCTCCTCAATAGGGTCAATTTCTTTCATAATAACAATCTTTTAAAAACACGATGCAAATGTACCAAGAATACCAAAGCGCATTTGAGTTTTGCAACAAAAAGATTGCATTTTTGGGGTGTTTGTTGCAAAAACACCCTCCTACAGAACTGTGAATGTTAATAAACCTTTAAGAAAACCCCATTTTTGCAACAAATTGAAGGTCATTTAAGGCCATTTGTTGCAAAAAGCCCTGACCTTATGCCTTTCTTAGGATGGCAAGTATTTCAAAGAAAGTATCACTTTCGTTTTGAAAGTAGTCTTTCCCATTTTTCGACGCTCGTCCCAGTGCCTGATTGACAATCGACAGGATGATTTCATATTGTTCTTTGATCTTCTCAAAATCATCCTCCTTACTCAGATATCGGAACAGAGTAGGCTTACCAATCTGCTCACTGAACGCCTCGTTGATGAATCTGACCATGGCAGTTCCATTGCGCCTGTCGGCATAAATCAGCCCCGTATCCATCATGGCCATTGCCCAGGCGGCATAATGATAGTTATGCCTGAAATCCACATGTCTGGAAATGACGGGCGAGAGCAACGTGGCCATTTCCTGGGCGGCACGACACGTAAACAGGTCGGCGTAGGCCCCGACGGCAGGCTGCCGCAGATCGCACAGCGCAATCTCCTGTTCCAGCAGTTGATGAATATGGACAAACCTCAGATGACTGTTGATCTGCTCCTGAGTCAGTTTGTCCCGGTTGTCAAAGACATACGTGATATGATCCTTCTGGTTCAGGAAGTGACGGTTAAGCGCTGTCACCATCCCACCAAGCAACTGATTGGTAGCCTCATTGTCAATTTGATTCATCAATCTCGTAAGAGATGCCTTGTCGCGGCCATACTGTCTGATGTGACTGTCCAGCCTCTCCTGTAACAGTTGTTTGTCATTCTCCCACTCCCTCTCACGATAGTCCTCCATCATCCGATTCCACCGCTGCACACGCTTCTCGGGGTTGGCATGCAGCATCTGCTGGTCGTCATTCAGGCGTTGTAACAACAGCAGAATACCTTTCAGACCCAGGAAGATCGTGTCAAACATCT
>JAFWTK010000137.1 GCA_017518935.1 Prevotella sp. | reverse complement strand
GGTGTGATGGTGACAGGTGCTTCGTGTCTGCTGGCCCTCTCTATCTGGTTGACCATCTTTTTTGTCCAGGAGCGTGCGGCAGGTAATACCGCCGAGATGTTGCTCACCTATAGTGTGCCCTGGTTCAAGCCGTTGAATATCGCCTATAGTGTCGGTGTCGATGGTATCTCCGTCGTGATGCTGCTCCTGTCGAGCATCATCGTGTTCACTGGTACCTTTGCCTCCTGGCAGTTGAAGCCTTTGACCAAGGAGTATTTCCTTTGGTTCACCCTGCTTTCCACGGGTGTGTTCGGCTTCTTCATCTCTACCGACCTCTTCACGATGTTTATGTTCTACGAGGTGGCACTGATCCCGATGTATCTGTTGATTGGTGTCTGGGGCTCCGGTCATAAGGAGTACTCTGCCATGAAACTGACCCTGATGCTGATGGGAGGCTCGGCCTTGTTGATCCTCGGACTGTTGGGTATCTATTTCTACAACGGCATCTACAGTGGCTCATATACCTTCGAACTCACGACGATTGCAGCCAACCACTGCATTCCCGGTGATATTCAGAACGTGTTCTTCCCCTTTATCTTCATCGGATTCGGTGTACTGGGAGCCCTGTTCCCATTCCACACATGGTCTCCCGACGGTCATGCCTCTGCGCCTACCGCCGTGTCGATGCTCCATGCTGGTGTACTGATGAAGTTGGGAGGCTACGGCTGTTTCCGTGTGGCCATGTACCTGTTGCCTGAGGCTGCCCAGGATCTCTCGTGGATCTTCCTCATCCTCACCACTATCTCTGTGGTCTATGGTGCCTTGAGTGCCTGTGTACAGACCGACCTGAAGTATATCAATGCATACTCTTCAGTTTCTCACTGCGGACTGGTGCTCTTCGCTTTGCTGATGATGAGTCAGACGGCTGTGACGGGTGCTGTGCTGCAGATGTTGTCTCACGGTCTGATGACGGCCCTCTTCTTTGCCCTGATCGGTATGATCTACGGACGTACCCATACCCGTGACATCCGCGAGTTGGCTGGTCTGATGAAGATCATGCCTTTCCTTGCCGTGGGTTATGTGATTGCCGGTCTCGCCAACCTCGGTCTCCCTGGTTTCTCTGGCTTTATCGCTGAGATGACTATTTTCGTGGGAGCCTTCGGTGCTGAGCCATTGAGTGGCGATCCGAACACCTCATTCCGCATGGTGGCTACTATCATTGCCTGTACGTCGATTGTCGTGACGGCAGTTTATATCCTGCGCGTGGTTGGAAAGATCCTGTATGGTGAGGTGGAGAACAAGCACTTCCTCGAACTCACCGATGCGACATGGGATGAGCGCGTCGCCGTGATCTGCCTGATTTTCTGTGTGGCTGGTCTGGGTTGTATGCCGTTCTTCTTCAGCGATATGATCTCGCCTGCCGCAGGAACAATCTTGGAGTCAATTGGTGTTATGTAAAGAAAGGAGGACTAAGATATGAATTACGGACAATTTCTATATATGCTTCCAGAGGCTGCTTTGGTAACAGCATTGATTATTGTGTTTGCGTTCGATTTCGCCATGACGAAGAGTGGCGAACTCCGTGGTGAAAAGGCCTATGTGGCACTGGGTCGTCTCACTATGTTCATGCTGATGAGTGTTGGCCTTGCCATTTTCAGTGCGATGCGACAGGAAGAAACGATTACGGCCTTTGGTGGTCTGTATGTAGCCACTCAGGCTGTGAACGTGATGAAACTCATTCTCACCTTTGGTACGTTCATCGTGGTGATTATGGCCGACTCGTGGGTAGAGTCCCGTCAGCGCGTTGCCGGTGAGTTCTATATGCTCATCCTCAGTACCCTGTTGGGTATGTTTGTGATGATGTCATCTGGCAACTTCCTGTTGTTCTTCCTCGGTCTCGAGATGGCTTCCGTGCCCCTGGCTTGTATGGTGGCTTTCGATAAGACTAAGAATAGTGCCGAGGGTGCCGCCAAGTACATTCTCGTGGCTACCTTCTCCAGTGGTGTGATGCTCTTTGGTATCTCGTTTATCTATGCCGCTACGGGTACGCTCTATTTCGATGATGTGGCTGCAAGGATTACTGCCGAGCCGCTCACCATCATGGGCCTTGTGTTCTTCTTCAGTGGTCTTGGCTTTAAGATCTCACTCGTGCCCTTCCACTTCTGGACGGCTGACACCTATCAGGGTGCGCCGACGCCTGTGACGGGTTATCTGAGTGTCATCTCGAAGGGTGCTGCCGCCATCACATTGTGCATCATCCTGATGAAGGTGTTCCAGCCGATGCTCGAGTACTGGGACTATATGCTCTATATCGTCATCGTACTCTCCATCACGGTGGCCAACCTGTTTGCCATCCGTCAGAATGAACTCAAACGGTTCATGGCGTTCTCGAGTATCTCGCAGGCCGGTTATATCATGCTCGCTGTCGTTGGCAACAATCAACTCGGTGTGGCTGCGCTGACCTACTATGTGCTCGTCTATATCGTCGCCAATATGGCTGTTTTTACCGTTATCAACGTGGTGGAACGGAACAACAACGGGCGCACGGATATGGCTGCCTACAATGGCTTCTACCAGACCAATCCCAAGTTGTCGTTCCTGATGACGCTGGCTCTGTTCTCGTTGGCAGGTATTCCGCCGTTTGCCGGTATGTTCTCAAAGTTCTTCGTGTTCATGGCTGGCGTACAGAATGGTGATCCGATGGCTTATTTCGTCGTCTTCATCGCCTTGGTGAACACGGTCGTGTCACTCTACTACTACCTGCTCATCGTGAAGGCTATGTACATCACGAAGACTGACGAGCCACTGCCCGCCTTCCAGAGCGACGAATGTACGAAGATCGCCCTCGGCATCTGCACCGCAGGCATCGCCCTCTTCGGCGTTGTATCCTGTGTCTACGAGTGGATTGCCTCTGCAAGCATTTAATATTAATCACATAAATAACAGAAAATATGACAACAGGTAACGTACGGCCAGCAGATATGGAGCGCATCACGACGCCCGCGTTGGCCCAGAAATTCATCGACGAACAGATAAAGGAGTTACGTGCTCAGATTGGTGACAAGAAGGTGCTGCTGGCACTCTCTGGTGGTGTGGATTCATCCGTAGTGGCAGCCTTGCTCATCAAGGCTGTGGGTCGCCAACTGGTATCCGTTCATGTCAATCACGGTCTGCTGCGTAAGGGTGAGCCCGAACAAGTGATTCGCGTGTTCCGTGATGAGTTGAATGCCAACTTGGTATATGTGGATGCCACCGACCGTTTTCTGGATAAACTGGCCGGTGTGGCCGATCCGGAGCAGAAACGTAAGATCATAGGTGCTGAGTTCATCCGTGTGTTCGAGGAGGAGGCCCGCAAACTCGAGGGCATCAGTTTCCTGGCACAGGGCACCATCTATCCCGATATCGTGGAGTCTGGTCCCGTCAAGTCTCACCACAATGTGGGCGGACTGCCGGAAGATATGCAGTTTGAACTCGTCGAACCCATCAAATTGCTATTCAAGGATGAGGTTCGCGTGGTCGTTAAGGAACTTGGCCTGCCTGATAATATGGTCTATCGTCAGCCCTTCCCAGGACCAGGTCTGGGTGTACGCTGCACAGGTGCCATCACCCGCGACCGTCTGGAGGCTCTCCGTGAGAGCGACGCTATCCTGCGTGAGGAGTTTGCCAAGAATGGACTGGAAGGCAAGGTCTGGCAGTACTTCACTATTGTGCCCGACTACAAGTCTACTGGTGTAAAGGACAACAAACGCAGTTGGGACTGGCCTGTTATCATCCGTGCCGTGAATACGCGTGATGCCATGACAGCCACCATTGAGGAGATTCCCTATGCGCTCCTTCATCACATCACTCAGCGCATCATCACTGAGGTTCCCGGTGTGAATCGTGTCCTCTACGATCTCACGCCTAAACCAACAGGTACGATCGAGTGGGAGTAAAGCATTCTATACCTAAGAGCGGTATTGATAATCACGTTACACAACCTTCTGCCAGTGTCCGAAACTGCTCTGGCTGAAGGCCTTCCATGATTAAGAATGTGGAGAACCCATTTTCAAATCGTAGAACCTAGCCTGAAATTTGGGTCAAGATAGTCCGCCTCGGAATTACTTGACCCAAATCTGAGGTATACTTTCCCTAGGTCGGAACATCTTGTTATAGATTTTGGGCATATTTTCCAATGGAAAAAATCCTCTGCCATCACTCGTCGGAAAGGCTAATGTCTTTGCTCATGGCATCTATCAGTTCTAGTTTGATGGACTCGTTATAATCCTCATCGTGTAACAGAGGTGTAACAGAGGGACGGTTCTTTTGTTATAATAATCCCTGAGTCTTGTGACGGGCTCAGGGATTATTATTGCTTTCTAATTTCGGCAGATAATAGAAAAACCTATGCCAGTAAGTCTTTCGATTTGACGTATACTGGCTCCATATTCTCGTGCAAGTCTGATGGCATCCTTCTGTCTCTCCTTACTCAAAAGAAGAATATCCTGAACGTGCCTCAATCCAAACTCGGATATTAAGAATTGACTTACTTCATCATCTGTCCTTCTACGCCTTTCATTATCTATGTCAAGCACACAAACCGTTTTTGGAAGTGGCTCAAACACCAAAGCCTTCAAATCTTCAAAAGGCATACGACTAATAATTGGTTTTGTATTACAGATGCGAGGTACCCTTTCATATTCACGCCAACTACTCCAACAGAATTGATCGACCTCTTTAACTAATCCTGCTTTAATGGGATTCTGATGAATATATCGCAACAGCGTGAAGAAAAAGGCGTTATCGTTGACCGGCTCGCTTCGAAACCTATCCTGAAATACTGGTCCTAAGTGCTGGTACTTCTTGTTATAATGCCAGGCATACGCCACACCTATACTTTTCATCACTGAGGCAAGTGTTTCCCCATTTTCTCTCAGTAGAAGATGAACGTGGTTTGACATCAGACAATAAGCATATATCACGCAGTGAGGCGGCATGGGCTGATGATGCTCGTCTTTAGGATGGGCTTGTTTCCTTAGCAGTTCAAGAAATGTCTCATAATCATTTATGTCGTAGAAGATATTCTGACGATTGATACCCCTGAGCATCACATGATAGATGCCCGTTCCGCTGTTTTCTCTTGATTTTCTTGGCATACGCATTAAATTTATGAATTAACGCTGCAAAAGTACAAAGAAAAAACGAGCCGGCCAAGACTTTTCCTAAAAATCTAACAAAAGAACCGTCCCTCTGTTACGCCTCTGTTACGAAGGATGCTCCTACTGTGATGCCCTGTAACAGAGGGACGGTTCTTTTGTTATAAGGATTTGGTTGGTTCGATAGTAGCATTCGGAATAGTTCTCGCTGGTGGCGAGAATAGTCCCCGAAAAAGGTATTAATAGTTTTGGTTGTTACTATTAATAGTAGCAATTGCTAGCATTAATAGTAGCAATTATTCCCAACGTGGGAATACTTTTTTCCCAGGCTGGGAACATTTCTTTCCCAGGCTGGGAACATTTGCGCCCTAGGCAGGCCGCAAAATTTTCCTGGTTAGGGAGCAAAAAAGGCCACACTACCCCTCGATTTTTCAAAGTGCCGATAAACTCAGGCAATATACTGGGGTGGGTGTTGCTCTAACACTCACCCCTAGACCTAACCAATGACTCACCCTCACACTCACCCCTGAGTCTGACACGCATTTTGTCAAAGAAACTGTTAATTTATAGATTTTAACACGATATTATAGGCAAAAACTTGCAAACCGCATTTTTATTTTGTACCTTTGCGCCATAAATGGCGCGATACTGCTCACGCTCGGCAATTGGTGCAAGCACCATTGCTCTTGCTTAATCGCAGCATTGCACCTCGAAAAAAGGCGTGACGCTGTGAGAAACACTTACAAGCCAATCTAGCCTAACCAGTAAACATCTATTTATGCGTAAAGATCTTACCATTCTCGGTGAGGCTCTTGGAGCCTCGCAGGAAGGAATGCTCGCAGTCGAGCAGTTCCTCAAAGACAATTACCTCTTCCGCTTCAACGAACTGAGCGGGAAGGTAGAGTATGTAACCTTGCCGTCAGACGATAAACCCGTCTGGCGTGTGCTGACACAGAAGGCGCTGAACAGCATCATCATCCGTGCCAAGCGTGAACAAATCTGCGAAAAAGGCAGTCCGAAGACGGACATTGTCGAGTTTGTGCAGTCTGACGAGGTGGAGGCGTTCAATCCCATTCAGGATTATCTCACCCATCTGCCTCAGTGGGACGGACAGAACCATGTAGCCCGCCTCTTTGGGCGTCTGCCTGGGGTGAGTACAGAGCAGTTGGACTTTCTTTCCGTCTGGATTCGCTCTGCTGTGGCCCACTGGCTTCAAATGGATACGCTTCATGGCAATGAGTGCGTACCTACGCTGATTGGTGCTCAGGGTTGCGGAAAGACGACATTTGTAGCCCGACTGCTGCCTCCGGAACTTCGTGCCTATTTCTTGGATCACCTGAACCTGTCGAATAAGTTCGATAAGGAGATGGCGCTGACAAACAACCTGATTGTCAACCTCGATGAGTTGGACGCTATCCGTCCCTCTCAGCATGCAGCCTTGAAGCAGACACTCTCTAAGAGTAAGGTGAACGGACGCCCCATCTATGGTGCCTCTCAGGATGACCGTCCTCGCTATGCTTCGTTTGTGGCAACCACCAACAATCCCCATCCGCTGTCGGATGCTACGGGTAGTCGTCGATACATCTGCCTGACGATTCCAGAAGGGCAGTTTATTGACAACGAGGGTGAGATTGACTACGAGCAACTCTATGCGCAGGTGATCCATGAGATCAACGACTTGAAGGCTCCTTTCTGGTTTAACAATGATCAGGTGGCTCGCATTCAGGAGTTGAACCTGAACTATCTGGAACAGAAGGACATTGCCGAAGTGGTTGAGGCCTGTATCCGCAAGCCCAAGGAGGGAGAGCAAGGCATTCGTATGAAGAGCGGTGAGATTGTTGACTTGATCCGTCGCGAGTATCCTTCCATCAAGAACAACCACAGCACCAAGATTCATCTTGGAATGGCGATGAAGGAACTCGGTTTTGAAGGCAAGTCTCACGGCAATCAGACCTATTATAGGGTGATTCCCTTGCAGGCAGCCTAAGCCCAAGGGGTGTATGTTGGGGTGAGTGTCAGGTTGAGAGTCGGGGTGGGTGTTCAAGCAACACTCACCCCTTTTGCTTTCTGAGGATTATAAGGCGTTCCGAGCAAATGGGGTGAGTCTTTTGTTCAGAGCACAATGGGGTCAGGAACCGCTGTGCAGTAGCAATTGCTACCATTAATAACCCGTTTTCCGTTTGACAATTACCCCCTCCGTCAGTACCGCTTCTCTTCATTCCGACCGCCCTTTTTCGTCATCCGAGCCCCCATTTCATCCATCCATCGCCCAAAATCCGCACATTGAGGACGGCCCTCTGTTACGCATTATGTACCTTTATGGTTGTTAGGATATAGGAAAGAGGGGAAGAGGAACGTTACTTATAGGGGTAAAGTGCCGTTGGAACAGGGAGAAAGGACGTTCCTTTCAAATCAGCAGCGGGTGGGGACATAATCAGCAGCGGTCGCTGCGTATCGAGAAAAGTATCAAGTATCACGGGCGCCCCCGTGATTCTTTGATTCTTTTTACTTCACAATAATCCTTTTCGTTGTTCCATCACTCATTCTGACAATATTCAAACCTTTTTGAGACTGGCTAATACGACGTCCATTTAGGTCGTAACGCCCTACAATCGTAGGCTGTTGCGTAGCTGTAGTTGCAATGATTCCTGTTTGCCTAGGGTCATCATCAGTCAGAGTTACGATGTTTCCAAAGTCCTTCCATAGTTCTGCATTCTTGTAAGCCTCTATAGAATTAGCAGGTACATGAAGTGTAGCGTATTCACAGATTGAATTACTAAAAGCATACTGTTTAGTAAAGGGCACTTGTTCTGCATAGCAATATAAATCTGTAAAATTACTGCTAAATGAGAGAGCATAAGTACCGATGCTTGTTACACTATTTGGAATAATAACAGAAGTTAGTTTGGAGCAACCATTGAAAGCATAATCATTTATTGAAGTTATAGTTTCTGGAATAACCAAATCTTTTATTTCCTCACCATTCAAATACAAATGATGTGCCCACCGTGTAGGATTACTATCAAAATCACCAAATTGAATTTTACACCATGCTTCTAAATTCGTAATATGAACTGATTTTAGATTGGTACACTCACCGAATGCATTCTCTCCAATACTTGTTACACAATTACCTATTTTGACAGAGGTTAGGTTAGGACAATAAAAAAATGCTTTATGTCCGATGGTTTGTACACTATTTGGTATATCGATAGAAGGAAGATACCAACAGCAGGAAAATGCTTCGTCTTCGATACTTGTCACGCTATTAGGAATGTTGACAGAGGTTATACCGCATTTCATGAACGCTCCTTGCCCAATAGTTGTCATACTATTAGGAATGTCTATAGAGGTTAATTTTTCACATTGTTCAAATGCTCCTTTTCCTATACTTGTCACACTATTACCTAGAGAAACAGTGGTTAAATTTCCACAATACCTGAAAGCACATTCTCCAATACTTGTTACACTATTTGGAATAGTGACAGAGGTTAGAACTTTGAGGTCAGCGAAAGTATAGTTACCAATAATAGTCAAACTATTTGGGATAACTATTTTTTTTATTTCCTCACCATTTACATATAAGTGACCACCATAATGGACAGGGTTACTTACTATGTTATCAAATTTAATTCTACACCATGCTTCCAAATCCGAAATATGGACTGAAGTCAGATTCCCACAACCATCAAATGCTCCTTCTTCTATACTCGTCACACTATTTGGAATAGTAATAGAGGTCAGACCATAGCAGTAAAGGAATGCATAATTTCCAATACTAGTCACAGTGTTTGGTATTGTAATAGAGGTCAAATCATAATAACAATTACCGAAGGCTCTATTTCCTATTTTAGTAACTTTTAGTGAACGATTCCCAAATGTAACTTCCTCGGGAATAACAATATTTTCGCAATATTCACTATTGTAAAGGTCCTGGTAAGTAACTTCTAGTTCCGTACCATCGTTAATGTAATTGTAATAAATAGTTACGCCATCGGAATTAGGTACTTTAATGTCATAGGCTGAAACATTTTTGCTAAATAAACATAATAGCAAACTTAGTATCAGATGAAAATGTTTTTTCTTCATTCTTTTATTTTTAATTATTGTCTAAATGCCTGCAAACCGTCCCTCTGTTACGAATTAACGCTGCAAAAGTACAAAGAAAAAACGAGCCGGCCAAGACTTTTCCTAAAAATCTAACAAAAGAACCGTCCCTCTGTTACGACCTCTGTTACGAATGACAGGGGCTGGCAGAGATGTCAGTCCCTGTTTTCCTGTGGGAGAATAAATGGGTTATTTGTCCTTATACTGTTTGCGGTATTCGGAGGGGGACACACCGAAGTTCTCGCGGACGTACTTGCCGAAGAAGGAGAGGTTGCAGAAACCGAGTTTCATGGCAATCTCCTTGATGGTGAGGTTGGAGTGGAGCAGGTAGTAGCGCACATCGTTCTGCACATACTCACTGATCCAGTCGTAGGCCGTCTTCTTGCTGACATCACGGCATACCATCGTCAGATAACGTGGTGAGACGCAGAGTTTGTCGGCATAGTGGGCGAGGGGCTTTTTCTTAATTTCACTCGATGACAATAGGGTGATGAAATTAT
>JAFWTK010000136.1 GCA_017518935.1 Prevotella sp. | reverse complement strand
GGACGGGATATCAACTTCCGTTTCCCGAATAGCGACAACGGTATGCACGACCTGAGTTTCACCCTGCGGAGTGGCGAACTGCTGGCCATTATGGGTGGTTCAGGAACGGGTAAGACCACCCTGCTCTCAATCCTGAACGGCAGTCTGGTGCCACAGGAGGGGACGCTGACCATCAACGGACACAGTATTACTGAACCAGCGACCAAGGATCTGATTGGCTTTGTGCCTCAGGATGACTTGTTGATCGAGGAACTGACGGTCTATGAGAACCTGTGGTTTACTGCCAAACTCTGTTTCGAGGGCATGCCCGACCAGGAGATTGACAAGCGTGTGATGAACACGTTGAAGGTACTCGGCCTCGATGCCGCCAAGGATCTGAAAGTGGGCTCCGCCATCAATAAGTTTATCTCCGGCGGTCAGCGCAAACGCCTCAATATCGCACTTGAACTGATTCGTGAACCGGCTGTTCTTTTCCTGGACGAGCCGACATCTGGTCTCTCATCTGCCGATACGGAGACGGTCATCAACTTGTTGAAGGAACAGACGCTTAAAGGCAAGTTGATTATTGTGAACATCCATCAGCCGTCGAGTGATGTGTATAAACTCTTCGACCGCCTGTGGTTGTTGGACAGGGGCGGTTATCCGGTGTTCGACGGTAATCCGATAGATGCTATTACTTATTTTAAGGACAAGGCCAACTATGCCGATGCAGAGACCAGTGCTTGTCCGACATGTGGTAACGTGAATCCGGAGATTGTCCTGAATATCATCGATGAGAAGGCCCTCAATAGCAGTGGTGAGGTGTCGGATGAAAGGAAGACAACCCCACAGGAATGGCACGAACTCTACCTGAATGGCAGACCAGAGTTTGGAGCACCTGCTGTCAGTGCCGTGCCGCCGTCAGACCAGAAGAAACCTGGTGCCTTGAAGCAGTTCATGATATTCCTTCACCGTAACATCAAGACCAAGATTACGAATGTCCAGTACCTTTGTATTGCCTTGTTGGAGGCACCTCTGCTGGCACTGATCTGTGCGCTCCTTACACGCTACGCACCTCCTGAAGGCTATAGTGTGATGGACAACAAGAATCTGGTCAGTTATTTCTTTATGGCTGTCATCGTGGCAACCTTTATCGGAATGAGCGGCAGCGCAGAGGAAATAATCAAAGACAAGGCTCTCTTGAAACGTGAGCGTTTCCTGCATCTGTCGTATAGCAGTTATATCTGGTCCAAGATAATCTACACGGCAGGGCTTTCCCTGATACAGACCCTATTGTTTATTGTGGTTGGTAACTGGATCATGGGACTTCACGGTCTGTTCTTCGTCTGGTGGCTCATCCTCTTTGTGACGGCCCTGCTGTCGAATCTGATAGGATTGTTGCTGTCGAAGAGTCTGAATTCCGTGGTGGCCATCTATATCAGTATACCGCTTCTGCTGATTCCGCAGATATTGTTGTGCGGACTGGTGGTAGACTTCTCTGACCTGACGCCCAAGAGCAAGACGGGCAATGTGCCGGTGATTGGAGATATCATTCCCTCACGTTGGGCCTACGAGGCACTGGCGGTCACCTCCTTTACCGATAATCTCTATGAGGCACCGTTCTTTAAGACCGACAAGGAGAAGTTTGAGACACAATTCTATAATATGGGTTTCCTGTATGAACTGCAGTCACAGTTGGAGACGATGAAGGACGAGCAAAAACGCGGAAAACCCGTCGATCCGGAACACCTACGGGTGATTCATACGAATATGCCTGTGCTGTCGGCATTCTGTCAGATGGAACCGTATCAAGGGGATGACTCCTACGCTTCCCTCCAGCAGTATATGAAGGATGCGGAAGATATTCTCGTGAACCGTTGCAATCGGGCCACCTTGAAGGTTGACGCGATGAAGTCAGCGATGGTTCGTGAAATGGGCAAGGATGCCTTCCTGCAACTGAAGCATGATAACTACAACATCCGGTTAGAGGATTTCGTGATTGGGGCAGATGAGAATCGGATGCTCGATGTGGTTGACGGGACAATCGTTCCACGGGCAGGTCTGATCTTCCTGACACCTCAGAGTCGGGTAGGGCGTGCGCCATTCTATAGCAGTGAGAAGATCATAGGATCATGGCATATCAAGACACTTTGGTTCAATATGGGGGTGATGTTGCTGATGTGTCT
>JAFWTK010000135.1 GCA_017518935.1 Prevotella sp. | reverse complement strand
TATTGCGCTCAGTTAAATGGCCTCAAACTGATTAAGGCCATCAGCGTGAGTGGGCATGATGATATTGCGACATACAAGACATACGAGAGCCTTGTCGATTACTTCCTCTTCGACACCAAGTGCCCTTCCGTAGGAGGAAGCGGTCAGCAGTTCGACTGGAGCGTTCTCTCCGCCTACGATGGCAGCACGCCTTTCTTGCTCTCCGGCGGTATCGGCCCCGATGACGCAGAGCGTGTAAAAGCCTTTCATCATTCCAAGTGCATCGGTATTGACCTTAACTCTCGTTTCGAACTCGTCCCAGGGCTCAAAGACATCAATAAATTAAAAGATTTTATAAAAGAATTAAGCATATGAACAAGATCAATTCCCTTTTCGCAAACAACAAGGATAAAAAACTCCTTTCGCTCTATTTCTGTGCCGGCTGCCCCACCCTCGAAGGCACCGCCGACGTCATCCTGACGATGCAACGCAGAGGCATCGCGATGATTGAGGTAGGCATCCCTTTCAGCGACCCGCTGGCCGACGGCCCCGTCATCCAGAGTGCTGCCACGCAGGCCCTCCGAAACGGCATGACCCTCAGCAAACTCTTCGCCCAACTCGCAGCCATCAAGGACCAGGTAGAAATCCCCCTCGTGCTGATGGGTTACCTCAACCCCATCCTGCACTACGGCATCGAGAAGTTCTGCCAGTCGTGTGTTGAGGCAGGTGTCAGCGGAGCCATCATCCCCGACCTCCCCTTCGACGACTATCTGAACATCGTTAAACCCGTCGCCGATCGCTACGACCTGCGCATCATCATGCTCATCACCCCTGAGACCAGCGAGGAGCGCATCCGTTTCATCGACGATCACACCGACGGCTTCATCTACATGGTGTCCTCTGCCTCCATCACCGGTACGCAGAAATCCTTCGACGACGCCAAACAGGAATACTTCCGTCGTATCGACGCGATGCACCTGCGCAATCCTCGTATGATCGGCTTCGGCATCTCCAACGCCCAGACCCTCAAAGCCGCACAGGATAATGCCGCCGGTGCCATCATCGGCTCGAAGTTCGTCACCCTGCTCAATGAGGCCGACGGCAACACCGATGCCGCCCTCGACCGTCTGTTCGAGGCACTGAAACAATAAGCAGTCGTCGGGATCCTATGTCCAGAACACCTTCTCGCCGATATCCGCCATCTTCCCCTGACACTTCGGACAGGTGTGTTTGTCCCATAGTCTGATACGGTCGCTGCCGCAGTTCAGGCACAGGCGTCCCACCTCACTTCTGTACGAGGGAGCCACGTCGGCAATGATACCGCCCACCACAATATTCTGGATAGTCTTACAGTCTGGACACGACATCGCCGCAATCTCCTGACGGAAGAGCCCGCGCCCCTCGTACACATCGGCTTCATAGCCGCACTGCTTACAGCGATATTTCAGTTTCCAGGCCATCGTTCTTTGCATCAAAAAAAGGCCCTCCCGTCGTAGGAGGGCTTTCTCTGTGGAAGTGGAGGGAGTCGAACCCTCGTCCGCACAAGGAAACCATACGCTTTCTACATGCTTATCTCAGCCTTCATTTTCGTGATGCAACAAGACCTGAGCCACCAATTACACCCTTATCCTCTAAGATTTCATCCCGCCATCGAGGCCTGACAAGACTATTTCCGATTTTCCTGCGCCGCTGGATCTTTGGATTCGGAACACCATCCTCGGAGCGACGTCTCGTTCTCTCACCTTGTAAGAGAATAAAGCCAGTAATCTACTGTACTTCGATTAGGCAGCGAGAGCGTAACGTGTTTCGCCAATTAATTTTTCGACCGAC
>JAFWTK010000134.1 GCA_017518935.1 Prevotella sp. | reverse complement strand
TTCCGAGACACAGAGTTGACAACCCGTACAATGCTGAGCGAAGTGGTCGAAGGAGAGAGAGCCTGGAGGCGTGAGTCGTGTCTGACGCTCAGGAGCCACCTTGTCTTCAATCTCCGCCAAGCCACCGTCCATGAGTTTTTCCTTCTTCTGGGCAATGGCAGCGGTTGTGACAAGAGCCGAAGCAAGCAGGAAACTGCGTTTGGAGGCATCGACGGGACTGGCATCGCCCGTCTTGCCTGTTTCCTTAGGATTCCTCAGACTTCGAGAATAACTTAGTGCCCCAAACTTACACTTGTCGATACAGTTGCCGCAGACCACGCAACGACTGTGATCCACAGTATGCGTCTTGTAGTCGATGCAGGCGGCCTTGCAGTTTTTCGAGCAGAGCGAACAGTTCTTGCACTTCTCCTCGTTGAAATGGATCTTCAGCCATGAGAAACGGGCGAAGAACGAGAGGAAGGTACCCACAGGACAAATCGTATTGCAATACGTACGTCCCCCGCGCCAGGCCAACACGAAGAGAACCACCAATGTCACGGCAGCGATGACGAACACAGGCATTGAGCGCATCCACGTATCGACGCTATAAAAGGCATAACTGTCAGACCGCTCCGCTATCGTCGCCAGTATGTTATTTCCGAACTTCCAGACAGGCTGGAAGATCATCGTGGCGATACGGCCGTAGGCACTATACGGTGCCAACAACTGGAAGAAGGCACCCACGCCAGTCACCAAAGCGATGATGAACAGCCCTAACACTGGATAGCGCAGCCAGCGCACCTCCTTGGAGTAACTATATTTGTTCTTCTTCCTACGAAACCTCGCCAGGACATCCTGAAAGACTCCCAGCGGACAGATAATCGAACAGTAGATACGTCCGAAGACGAGCGTCAGTGCCACCAACGCCACAACGACAATCACGTTGAGGGCCATCACTGCGGGCAGAAACTGAATCTTAGCCAACCAGCCCAGCCAATGGTGTAAAGTCCCCGTGAAGTCGAGGAACAGCAGTGTGATCAGCACAAAGACCACCGCTGCAAGGATCGTTCTGATTTTCTTTAGCATAACAGATTTATTTTTTTTATCAACTTTCGCACTCTTTTTCTACCTTTAGAACAAATCATCATTCCTCATTTCTCTTTCCTCATTTTACAATAAGAATGCTCACCTCATAGAGCAACCATATTGGCAGAGCCACGATGAAGAGCGTAAACGCATCCGTCGTCGGAGTGATGATGGCTGCCACCACAAGTATGACCACAACGGCATGGCGGCGCATCGAGCGCATCATCTGTCTGTTGACCAGTCCCGTCCGACCTAATATCCAACTTACCACCGGCAGTTCGAACACAATACCCATCACAAGGCACATCATAATCAGCGTGTCCATATACGACTGCAGTGTTAGCATGTTCGCCACATCTGGACTGACCTGATACGTTCCTAAGAACTTCACCGTCAACGGGAAAATCAGGAAGTAGTTGAGTGCCGTACCCAACATGAACATCAGATATCCGCTTGTGCAGAGCAGTGTGGCATATTTCCTTTCATTGTCATAGAGCGCAGGCGAGATAAAGCGGAAGAATTGCCAGATGATATAAGGCGAGACTACCAACACACCCGCATACATTGCCGTTTTCAGGTGAATCATAAACTGCTCCGTCAGTCCTGTGTTCATCAAGTGGATGTTGAATGGCTCCACGCCCATCAGTCTGTATGTGATGAAATCACTCGTGCGAGGTGCCAGCACCACCGCAAACAGTTCCTCTTTCAGGCAGAAAGCCACCGCAGCAGCCACCACGGTGATTACGAGGATGCGAATGATGACGGAGCGCAGTTCATCAAGGTGATCCCAGAAGGTCATCACCTGCTCACTCATCCTTTTTCTCTTCGTCCTTCGTGATATCCGTCACCTCATTCATTCCCTCCTTGAAACTCTTGACGCCCTTGCCAAGGCCCTTCATCAGTTCGGGAATCTTCTTGCCGCCAAAAAGCAGTAGGACAATCAATGCGATAACCAGTATCTCTTGCATGCCAAGTCCAAACAGCAATAATGATTCAAACATATCTTTTATTTTTTGGTTTTATCTGTCGCTGCAAAGATAAGCATTATTTGGCAAACCACCAAATTTTTCTTCATTTCATTTTCACATGAGGCAAATTGTTGCGCCTACAGGCACTATCCGTTTCTGTCCTGTTAATACTCCACGTATGGCGTGAGGCGTTCGATGACTTCTGGGGGGAAGTCCTTGGAGAGACGGAGATCCTGAAGGCTTATGAGGGGACCGTGCAGGCGACGGTAGTCTGTTATCGCACGGGCTTGATAGAAGTTGATGTAAGGATGTTTCTTCAGGTCGTTGAGCGAGAGCGTGTTGACATTCAACTTATGGGGCTGGGCATTCTCGATGACCAGATAATCCTTGGCATCAAGCGGAAAATTCTCGATTTCATCGAGTTGATCGACACTGACATACCCCCCAAGTCGCTCTCCATATTGCACCACCTTCCGTGCGAAATAAGACCCGATGCCTGGCACCATCTTCAGTTGTGTGGTATCAGCCGTATTGAGCACGACATGCTCCCCCGCCTTGAGTTTCACCTGATAATGCGCCACCACCGAGTCGCGCTCCCCCATGTCGAGAGCCTTTCCCCGTCGGAAGGCAGTGTCGCGATAAATGACCTTCGTGCGGACATAGACCGTCTTGGTATCTTTCTGATAGGACTTATGACGGAAGGAGTCGCGGGTGCTATGTTTTGCAGGGACGCTGTCAGCAGCCACGAGTTCATTGGATGTATCGTTCTCGCCACCCGTCAGGAAGATGACACCTAAGGCAATAGCAATCACGCAGAGCAAGGTGAGAATCACTTTCCTGTCCGACTTCCGCAAGTAAAAAAATTCTTTAAGCATTCTTCAAATTTAAATCACACCGAACTGGTGCATCAGGATCAGGAAGATACAGACGGGTACGACATAGCGGGTGCAGATCACATAGATATTGAAAAATGACTTGGCCCTATTTGTCTCCCAGTTCGTAAACTCCTCGCGCACGATGGCCTTCGAGGCAAACCAACCCACGAGGACACTCGTCAACAAGGCTCCCACAGGTAGCATGATCTGTGCCGTCAGATAGTCACAGAAAATCATGAGCGGCATGCCGAACAACTGTACCTCAGGCCGCCCCACCGACAACGAACAGAAGACGGCAATCACACTACACACCACCGTCAGGATCCAAGCCGCACTTGACCGTTTCATCTTCAGTTCCTCGTGGAAGAACGCCGTACCAATCTCATGCATGGAGATGGTGGAAGTGAGGGCAGCGAACACCAACAGGGCATAGAACATAATTGATATGACATAGCCCAGTGCAGGCATAAATGCAAACGCCTGTTGGAACACATTAGGCAAGGTGATGAAGATAAGCGAGGGACCGCTGTCGGGCTGCACCCCTACCGAGAAAGCGGCAGGGAAAATTATCAGACCTGCCAATAGGGCTATCAGGAAGTCCAACAGGGCAATCTGTGTGGCAGAAGCCAACAGACGGGTCTGCTTCGTGAAATAACTGGCATAGGTACAGAGACAGGCCGTGCCAAGACTCAGCGAGAAGAACGCCTGTCCCAAGGCCTCGAGGAACACGCTGTTGGTGACCTTCGAGAAGTCGGGCTTCAACAGAAACTCAATACCCTTCGCCGCATTCGGCAGCGAACAAGAAGCAATGACGAGAACCAGCAGCAGGACAAAGAGCAAGGGCATCAGCAGTTTCGAGGCTCGTTCGATGCCATTCTGCACACCCCGCACGACAATGAAATGCGTAATCAGGATAAAGGCGATGCCCAAAATGATCGGTTTGATCGGATCACCCGAGAACTCCTGAAAATACTGTTGCACATAGTCCGTATTACCCTTCAGTCTACCGACGATAGACTCGCCCAGGTATTGCAGGCACCAGCCCGCCACCACCGCATAGAAACCGAGGATAATCGTCGAGGTGATGATACCGAGGATGCCCACCAAGCCCCAGCCCTTGCCTTTGGAGAAACTGGCATAGGCACGGAAAGCATTTGCCTGAGAGCGGCGTCCCACAATAAACTCGCTGACCATCCCGGGGATGCCCAGCATCAGGATGCATCCTAAATAGATGAGGATAAAGGCCGCCCCACCGTTGTGTCCCGTCATAAACGGGAAACGCCACACATTACCCAGTCCGACAGCCGATCCAGCCGTCGCCAGAATAATACCCATCCTACTTCCGAAATTACCTCTATCAGACATAAAATAATAAGTAATGAGTAATTTGAAATGAGTAATTATGATTACTCTTGCTGTTCCCCTTAGCCATATTATTTACCTTATTCACTACTTATAACTCTCACTTTCAACTCCTTCATTCCCGCCTATAGAACTAATCATAATTACTAATTACTCATTACTAATTACTCATTACTAATTACTAATTATCAAAGAAGTCCCAACTGATGCAAGAAGATAAACAAGATACAGAGCGGACAGACATACTTCACCAGGAAGAGATAGATGTGGAAATAGTGCGTCACGCGAAGCGTACCATAATTCGTGAACTCATCGCGCACCAGTTTATGAGGCACGAACCAACCGATGAGTATACATGTCAAGAAACCCGCAATGGGCAGGAACACCTGACCCGTCACGAAGTCGAAGATCTCGAACAGTGAACTGCCTAAGAACTGCAGGTTATCACCCATCGGTCCGAGCGACAGGGAACAGATAGCCCCAATGATACAGCACGACACCGTGACGATGAGGGCTGCTGACTTACGGGTGATGTGACACTCCTCCTGAAAGAACGACGTGCTCACCTCATGGAGCGACATCAGTGATGTCAGTGCCGCCAACGACAGGAGCAGATAGAACAGCAGTGAGATGACATACCCCACTACCGGTACACTGCTGAAGGCCTGTTGGAACACATTCGGCAGGGTGATGAAGATCAGCGAGGGTCCGCTGTCGGGATTCACGCCCACGGAAAAAGCGGCAGGGAAAATCATCAGTCCTGCGAGGATAGCCACCACGGAGTCGATAATGCCAATCTGGACGGCTGAACCCGTCAGGTTCGTGGATTTCGAGAAATAACTCGCATAGGTACAGATACAGCCCATCGCAATACTCATTGAGTAGAACGACTGTCCGAGTGCCCCAAGGAACACGTCGCCGTTGACCATGTTCCAGTCCGGCTTGAACAAGAACTCGATGCCCTTGGAGGCATTGGGCAACATACACGCTGCCACGACAATGACCAATAATAATATAAATAAGGTGGGCATCATCAGTTTCGAGGCCCGTTCAATACCGTCGCGCACCCCATGCTCGATGATCAGGTAGGTAGCAAGGAGCATCAGGAGCGTCCAGAAGATCGGTTTGGCAGGATCCTCTGAGAACTGCACGAAATACGTCTTGAAGAAGTCTGGGTTGCCACCGTCCAAGTGTCCGACGAGAGAAGCCCAGACATACTGCAGGCACCAGCCCGACACCACAGCATAATAGCCTGTGATGAGGAAGCCCGTGAGCACACTCATATAACCGATAAGCGACAGTGGGTTTCTGCCACCCACCTTGAGATAGGCGCGGGCCGTGTTGGCCTGCGCATGACGCCCGATGATAAACTCGCTGATCATACAGGGAATGCCCAAGAGCAAGACACAGCCCAAATAGATGAGGATAAACACGGCCCCGCCGTTCTGTCCCGTCATATAAGGGAAGCGCCACACATTACCTAACCCCACCGCTGAACCGGCTGTGGCCAGGATAATCCCGAGCCTGCTTCCAAAATTAGCCCTTTCCAATTTAGCCATGATCTCTTTCTCTCCTGTTTTGCTTGCAAAAATACAAAATAATTTGTAACTATCTGTGCATTCTGCGGCTTTTTTTGTAATTTTGCAACCTAAAATATAGATAAAGATGAATTATTTACGCCATTTCCTCATAAAATATCCCTTCTCCTGTGTCTGTGTCGCCCTGATATGGATCCTGTCGCTGACCCCCATCTTCCCACACACCCCACTCGATAATGTCCATTTCATCGACAAATGGGTGCATATCCTGATGTACTGCGGTACCTTCACCATTGTCTGGCTGGAATACTATCTCAAGCACAAGTCGTATGATTGGGAAAAACTGTTCTTCTGGGGCTGGTTAGGTCCCATCCTCATGAGCGGTGTGCTGGAGTTATTACAGGAATATTGCACGAGCGGTCACCGCAATGGCGACTTCCTCGACCTGGCCGCCAATGCCACAGGTGTCACTGTCGCTGCCGTTATCGGTCTGTGTCTTCTACTGCTTTTCCCCAGACGCTGAAAGGATTCTTCCTCAGATGTGAGTTATAGTATCTTCGGTCGCCGGTCACTTCCTGACCGATGAAATCGGGTTTTTCATAAGATTCATCCTCTGTGCCGAGTTCCACCTCAGCCATTACCAGTCCGTCGTTGTCGCCAAAGAACTCATCCACCTCGAAGGTGTGCCGACCGCTCTTCACGAGCCAGCGCGTCTTGTCGATGATACCTGGTTCACAGAGTTGCATCAGGTGTTCCGCCTCGTCGAGTGTGATTTCCTTTTCAAACTCATACCGGCTCAGTCCGCCGTCCTCCGACGGGCCTTTGATGGTCAGGTATCCGCGTTCGTCACGGATGCGCACCCTGACGGTACGTCCGTGACTGCTGCAGATATAACCTTGTTGGATGTGGCTGTGACTATAGGCCTGTTGCTTATAGCCATTGCCTTTCACCAGGAATTTGCGTTCTATCTCCAGTCCGCTCATTAAGAAACGATGAAGACGGAATAGACCACGAACAAGAGTGCGAGTGCGATGAGGGCAGCGAAGATCCAGTTCACCACTTTCTTACCCTTGTCTTCCACTTTCTTCTGATAAGCCACCTTCTTGACGGTAGCCTTTGATGGTTTTGCAATCTGTGCCATAATACTTACATTTTAATTAGTAATTAGTAATGAGTAATGAGTAATTATGATTACCCTTGCTGATTCCTCTTTACCGTTTTTGTTATACTTGTTAATAATTTAATGATTTCAACATTATCATTGATGATTGAATTATATTCCACTTCTGACAGATGTTCTGCTGCATATAGTCTGATTACTCATTACTAATTACTCATTAACAGAAGGAAATTCCATGAGGTAGGCCTTGATGAAGTCATCGATCTTGCCGTTCATGACGGCATCGACATCGGTGGTCTGGTAGTTCGTGCGGTGGTCTTTCACACGGCGGTCATCGAAGACGTAAGAGCGTATCTGACTGCCCCACTCGATCTTCTTCTTACCCGCCTCGATCTTCGCCTGAGCCTCCAGGCGCTTCTTCATCGCCCGGTCGTAGAGTTGTGATTTCAGCAACGTCATGGCGCGCTCCTTGTTCTTCGGCTGGTCGCGTGTCTCCGTGTTCTCGATGAGGATTTCCTCTTCCTCACCCGTATCAGGGTCGGTGTA
>JAFWTK010000133.1 GCA_017518935.1 Prevotella sp. | reverse complement strand
GGGAAGCATTGTTTTGTATCTGAAATTTTTGTACCTTTGCATTGTCTAATTGAAGAAGCGGAGAGGCGGGCTTTAAGGATAAAAATTGTGAGCATTAAATCTAGAAATTGCGCGCATTAATAGTAGCACTTGCGAAGACTAATATCCTTCGAAACCGAAGCCTTTCCGAGACAAAGAGATTACTAACAATTTTATTTACAAACTAAACTAGATTTAACTATGGCTATTAAAGTAATTGCTCAGCGCCGAGAGTTGAAAATCGGCAAGAACCCGGGTGTGAAGAAGTTCGTGATGCGTCCTGACCTCTACATCCCCATCGCAGAGAAGAAAGTGTTCGCGGAGGCATCGACCCACTCTGGCATCTCCGCAGGTGTGATTAAGGCGGCTTGGGACGCCGCAGGCGAGGTGATCCGCACGTGGGCGACCGAAGGTCACTCCATCCCCATCCCCGGACTCGGCACGATGCGCTTCGGCGTACGATCGAAGGCTGTGGAGAAGTTGGAGGATGTGAAGACGGGCCTCATCACCACCCGCAGGATTGTGTTCACGCCCAACGTGGAGGTGAAGGAGGAGTTGAAGAACACCTCCATCCAGATCACCTGTCTCGACGAAGAGGGCAACGTGTTGAAGCGCGTCACCTCTGGCGACAGCGGCGAGGTGGAAGACCCCGAGAACGGTGGTGAGAACCAGAACCAGGGCGGCAACCAAGGCGGCAATGGCGGCGGCACCGGAACCATCGACCAGGGCGGCGGCAACAATGGCGGCGGCAATGGAGGAGACGATGACAACGGCGGCGGCACCCTCAACGAAGGATAATTTCTAATTAAGAATTTAGAATTAAGAATTAAGAGATTATGAAAAAGAAAGGATTCATTGAGATTGCGGTGAAGGTGTTAGTAGCCGCACTCACAGCCTTCCTCACGGCCATCACGACCACCAGTTGCATGGGCAGAGGCCCCCTACTCTAAGAAGTGAAAAGTGAAAAGTGAAAAATCCCCCGAGAGCCTTTGGACTTCTCGGGGGATTTGTATTATGATGTTTCGATCCATAAATCAAGAAACAACGATGGGCTTGTACTTCGGCACGAGGGTCTTCATGATACACCAGCCGATGATATAGGCGACGGCACAGACGGAGAACACCACCATATAGGCAGCGGGCTTGCCTTCGAAGCCGAAGAACGTATAGGCACTGCCCTGACTGGCTGCCCAGTCGAAGAACTCACCAGACGAGAGGTTGATGGCATAGGAGGCAAGACCACCTGCCATCGTGCCGATACCCGTAATCGTACCGATAGTGGATTTGGGGAACATATCGCCAATCGTCGAATAAAGGTTGGCACTCCATGCCTGATGGCCTGCACCCAACAGACCAATCAAGATGGCAGGCCACCAGGCACTATAGGCACCAAGGGGCTGCGCAAGGAGTCCTAAGAGCGGGAAACAGGCGAAGATCAACATCGCACGCATACGACCTAAGTAGGGATTCATGCCACGCTTCTCGACAAAGTAGGTAGGCAGATAGCCGCCACCGATGGAGAGCACCGTCACAATGAGGTAGAGTGTGAAGATGAGCAGGATGCCCATCGTGGAGTCGGAGGTATAGCCGTACTGGTCGCTGAAATAGGCGGGTGCCCAGAACAGGAAGAACCACCACACACCATCCGTCATGAACTTACCCACGATGAATGACCAAGTCTGACGGAAGGTAAAGCACTTCCAGAAGGAGATGGTCTTCTCCTCCTTCACTGCCGTACGATCCTGCACCTCGGCAATGTCGCTGTCCTGTTCGATATAGTTCAACTCAGCCTGATTGACATGACTGCTCTTGTGGGGCTTCTCATAGAACCACATCCACAAGCCCATCCAGATGAAGCCCAGCACACCAATGATGATAAAGGCCATCTCCCAGCCCCAGGCACGAGCCAACAGGGGGATGGTGGCAGGGGCTGCAAGGGCGCCCACAGAGGCACCGCTATTGAAAATCGATGTGGCGAAGGCACGGTCTTTCTTGGGGAAATACTCTGCCGTCACCTTGATGGCAGCAGGGAAGTTGCCTGCCTCACCCAGGGCGAGCACCATACGGCACGACAGGAACAGATACATCGACACGGTGGCGATGGCCACAGCGGCATCACCCGTCAACTGTCCCAGTTGGGCCACAGAGGTATAACCCTCCCACTCCATCGCTGCCCAGCCGCAGCCAGCATGGAGACAGGCACCCAACGACCATACGAAGATGGCGATGAGGTAACCCTTCTTGGTACCCATCCAGTCGATGAACTTACCTGCGAAGAGGTTGGCAATGGCATAGAACACGGAGAAATAGGCCGTGATTTTACCGTAGTTGGAGTCCGTCCAGTGGAACTCGGGGGCGATAAAGTCCTTCCAGGTCAATGACAAGACCTGACGGTCCATGTAGTTGATGGTGGTTGCCAGGAAGAGCAACGCACAGATAATCCAACGGAAATTGGACATTTTGGTGGTTTGAATAGGTGTCATATCATTATGGATTATTGGTTTTTAATCGCAGCCTTTTTACGCAGGTCGTGGTCGAGGATGGCCTTACGCATACGCATCGACTTGGGCGTGACCTCCACAAGTTCGTCCTGCTTGATATATTCAAGGCATTCCTCCAACGACATCACCGTCTTGGGGATGATGCGGGCCTTCTCGTCGGTACCCGAGGCACGGACATTTGTCAACTGCTTGGCCTTGCAGACATTCACCACAAGGTCGTTGTCGTGGACATGCTCACCCACCACCTGTCCGGCATAGACATCCTCGCCCGGATCAATGAAGAATTTTCCTCTGTCCTGCAACTTATCGATGGCATAGGCGAAGGCATTGCCCGTATCCATCGAGATCATCGAACCGTTGACACGACGCTCAATGTCGCCCTTGTAGGGCTGGTACTCCTTGAAGCGGTGAGCCATGATGGCCTCGCCCTGGCTGGCGGTCAGCACGTTGGTGCGCAGACCGATGATGCCACGTGAGGGGATGTCGAACTCAATGTTCG
>JAFWTK010000132.1 GCA_017518935.1 Prevotella sp. | reverse complement strand
TTTTTCTTTTCACTTTTCACTTTTCACGTTTCACTTCTCTAGAGTAGTGGTTCTCTGCCCATGCAACTTGCCGTTGAGCAGCACCGCAACGGTGCCGAGCCCAACGATGACCTCACCATGATGTGTATCCGTGTCAATTAGCCAAATAATGTTAAAGCGCGGGGCTTTCCATTTTTATTTCGTAATTTTGCAGCGTAAACCTCACGAAGTTGTATTTTAACATAATCTACGGATGAAACTAAGAGATGCTTTTATCGCCGTTGCTACGGCAATGGCTCTGTCTGCCAGCGCGCAGAACCCCTTTGTGCAAACATGGTGTACGAGCGACCCCGCGCCGATGGTACACGACGGTACGATGTATGTCTATACAGGCCACGACGAAGACGGTGCCGACTTCTTCTGGATGCAGGAGTGGCGCGTCTATTCGACGCAGGACATGGTGAACTGGCAGGATCACGGTTCCCCGCTCGCCCTCGAGAGTTTCTCGTGGGCCGACGACCGTGCCTGGGCCTCGCAGACCATCGAACGCGACGGCAAGTTCTATTGGTATATCTGTGCCCACTCCAAACTGTCTGGTGGTATGGCCATCGGTGTGGCAGTGGGTGACAGTCCTACAGGGCCTTTCAAGGATGCCATCGGGAAACCGCTCTTCGAGAACGGTTCGTGGGATCATATCGATCCGACGGTGATGATCGACGATGACGGACAGGCATGGCTGATGTGGGGTAACCCCCGTGTGTATTACCTGAAACTGAACCGCGACATGATCTCCTATTCCGGTGAACTCGGTATGCTCGACATGACGGAGGAGGGCTTTGGCTCACCTTTGAGGGACAAGCGTGTGCAGGGCAAGGAATACAAGGACTCGTATGTGGAAGGCCCGTGGCTGCGGAAGGTGGATAGTAAGAAATATAACGTGGATGCCTCGAAGGTCTATCAGTTGCTTTATGCCGCCGGGGGCGTGCCGGAGCATATCTCTTACAGCACGGCGCCGTCGCCCTTAGGCCCTTGGACCTACGCGGGTGAGATCATGCCCCTCTGCGACACGAAGTCGTTTACGAACCATTGCGGCGTAGCGGACTATAAGGGACATTCTTATTTCTTCTACCACACGGGGAAACTGCCCAATGGCGGTGGTTTCGGACGCAGTGTGGCTGTGGAGGAATTCAAGTATAATGCTGACGGTTCCTTCCCCACCATCATGCCTACCGACGAGGGGGTGAAGCCTGTGGGTAAGTTCGACCCCTACCGTAAGGTGGAGGCAGAGACGATGGCTTTCTCGAAGGGCATCAAGACCGAGCAGAACGACGAGGTGGGTGTCTATGTGACCGATATCCACAACGGCGACTATATCAAACTGCAGCATGTGGCGTTTGACAACAAATACCCTCGTGTCTTCAAAGCCCGTGTGGCTTCTGGTCTGCGGGGCGGACAGATAGAGATACGTCTCGACAGCGTCGGCGGAAGATGCCTCGGTGTAGTCAATGTGCCTGGCACCGGTGGTTGGGAGAAATGGCAGACCCTCACCCTCGACTTAGACTATTCTACCCTCAAAGAACTGGATGCGCCTAAACGCACTCTCTCCGGTATTGCCCTGCCAGAGACCGCAGACCTCTACTTCGTCTTCAAGGGTCGCAAGGGTCCAAAACTCTTCAACTTCGACTGGTGGGAGATGCGCGGACTGGAACAAGTTAATATGCCCCTCTTCCAGACGAAATACACTGCCGACCCCTCACCGTTGGTGGTGGGCGACACCTTATTCTTATATACCTCCCACGATGCCTCGCCAGAGGATATCCCTGATGCCAATGAGAAGAACTCTGCCGGTTTCTTCATGTACGACTGGCTGCTGTGGAGCACCACCGATATGGTGAACTGGACAGAGCACGGTGCTGTGGCTTCGTTGAAGGAGTTCTCCTGGCGCAGCAGGGAGAACGGTGCCTGGGCTATCCAGACTATCGCACGCAACGGGAAGTACTACCTCTATGCCCCGTTACACGGACACGGCATCGGGGTGCTGGTGGCTGACTCGCCCCACGGACCCTTCAAGGATCCCCTCGGTAAGCCGCTGGTATGGCAGCAGGAGCACTGGGACGACATCGACCCCTCCGTCTGGATCGACGACGACGGACAGGCCTATATGTTCTGGGGTAATCCCCAGACCTATTGCGTCAAGTTGAATGAGGACATGATCTCCACCAAAGGCGACATCTACGTGCTCAATCCCAAGGACGGTATGATGCGTCCTGTGAAGGAGGAGGGCGCAAAGATCAACCTCCGGGTGCCGTTTAGCGAGAAGGCCACCTGGGCAGTGAAGCACTATCAGGAGGGTCCGTGGTTTTACAAGCGCAACGGACACTACTATATGGGTTTTGCATCTACCTGTTGTCCTGAGGGTTTGGGCTATGCGATGAGCGATTCGCCGTTGGGGCCCTGGAAAGAACAGAACTATCTGATGGCTCCCACCCAGCGCGACAGGGGCAATCACCCCGGCATCGCCGACTTCAAGGGCCATTCGTATCTCTTCGGACAGGACTACGACCTGATGCACTTAGAGACCTTCGTACACCATGAGCGTCGCAGCGTGAACGGGGCAGAGATTTTCTACAATGCCGACGGCACCATCCGTGAGACACCCTACTGGTTGGATCTGGAACCCATGAAGCAGTTGCAGTGGCTCAATCCCTACCAGCGTGTGGAGGCTGAGACGATGGCGTGGGGCTTCGGACTGAAGAGTGCCAAGATGGGTATCGAAAACACCGGTGTCGTGGCAGACATGCCCGCCTCGACAGGTAAGAAGAATATGTATATCTTCGACATCGACGACGGTGAGTATATCCGTCTGCGTGGCGTGGACTTCTCACAGGGTGCCAAGCAGTTCAGTATCATGGCAGCCTCTACCGGTGGCTGCACAGTCAGCCTGCGTCTCGACAGCAAAGACGGTCAGGTGATAGGTGGCTGCAACATCGGCAAGACCGGTAACGTGGAGAAATACCGTCTCTTCACCGGTAAGATCAAGAGTGCCGCAGGTGTCCACGATCTGTATCTCTGTTTCAGCAATGTCAGTGGCGATGTGCGTCTGGACTGGTGGCAGATTAAGAAGTGAAGAAGTGAAGAAGTGAAAAGTGAAGAATGAAATGTGAAATAATGAAAAATAAGATGAAAAGATTAGTTATGATGGCCTCACTGCTGATGGTGACTGTTGGCATGATGGCACTGACCCCTTGGAAGAAGGGTGCTTTTGAGACTGGTAAATACCGTAACCTCTTCGTGGAGATGGGCTATAAGCAGGCCGATGTCGACGCGAAGTTGAAGGAAGTGTTCAACGATGTGTTCCGTGGCCCGAACAAGGTCTACTTCGAGGTAGGCGACTCGATGGGTTATGTCTCTGACATCAAGAACCACGATGCCCGTACCGAGGGAATGTCGTACGGTCTGATGGTGGCTGTGCAGTTTAATGAGAAGGATATCTTCGACCGTCTGTGGCGCTGGACGAAGAAATATATGCAGCATCAGGATGGCATCCGCGAGGGCTACTTCGCCTGGAGTTGTCGGACCGACGGTACCCGTAACTCCCCAGGTGCAGCCAGCGACGGCGAGTTGTATTTCATCACGGCACTCCTCTTTGCCTCCAACCGCTGGGGCAATGATACCGGCATCAACTACAAGGCTGAGGCCCAGCGCATCCTCAATGCCATCCAGCCGAAGGAATACGAGCCCGAACAGCGCGGTGGCTTTGGCGGCTTTGGCGGTTTCGGGGGCGGACAGCAACAGCAGGGTCCACAGAAAATGTACCTCATCGACCCCGAGACGAAACTCATCACTTTCACACCAGATGGTTTCGGACAGCGGCATACCGACCCCTCCTATCATATCCCTGCCTTCTACGAGGTCTGGGCAAAGTGGGGTGACGACGGACGTGCCGACTTCTGGAAAGAGTGCGCCCAGAAGAGTCGTGAGTTCCTGCACAAGGCTACCGACGAGAAGACGGGTCTGAATGGCGACCAGTGCCAGTTCGACGGCTCGGAGATGGCGGGCTTCCGCTTCCCTGGCAGACCGCAGGGTCAGCAGCAGGACGGAGCGCCTCAGACACCGCCCCGCAATGGCAACAATAACTTCCGCTATGACTCCTGGCGTGTGCCGATGAACATCACCCTCGACTACGAGTGGAGTTGTGCCGACGGTGAGTGGCAGCGTCAGTACGGAGAAAAGATCCAGAACTTCTTCTATTCCCAGGGTGTCGATACCTTCCTCGACCAATATCGTAAGGACGGTTCCATCCCCGAGGGCAATGAGATCCTGGGTGCAGGCGGCTTCCGTAAACTGCGCCACAGCATCGGTCTGGTGGCTACCGTTGCCGCTTCCTCCATGCTGTGCAGCCACGACAAGAGCAAGGAGTTTGTCGATGCCCTGTGGAACGCCAAGCACGTGCCTTTCGAGGACGGCTATTTTGATGCCTATTACGACGGTCTGTTGCGTCTCTTCGCCTTCATGCACCTGAGTGGCAACTACCGTATCATTACCCCACAAAAATAAATATGGTATATAATGAAATAGGAAAGACTGGCATGCGGGTGGCCAATCTCGCCTTCGGCGCCTCCTCGTTGGGAGGCGTCTTCCATAGCATCCGCGAAGAGGAAGGCATCCGTGCCGTCCATGTCGCCGTTGACAACGGCATCAACTTCATCGACGTGTCGCCCTACTATGGTCATCTGAAGGCAGAGACCGTCTTGGGCAAGGCCCTGAAAGAGATTCCCCGTGACAAGTACTACCTCTCTACGAAGGTGGGGCGCTACGGCAAAGATGGCGTGAACACGTGGGACTACAGCGCGAAACGGGCCACGGAGAGTGTCTATGAGAGTATGGAGCGCCTGAACGTGGACTATATCGACCTGATCAACGTACACGACATCGAGTTTCAGGGGGCTATGGAAGGCGGCTTGCAGAAGATCGTCGACGAGACGCTGCCTGCCCTCGTGGCACTGCGGGAGAAGGGCGTGGTAGGTCATGTGGGTATCACTGACCTGCAGCCAGAGAACCTGAAATGGGTCATCGAGCACTGCGACGACGGCGTGGTGGAAAGTATCCTGAACTTCTGCCACTATAGTCTCAACGACACCCTGCTTGCCGACTATCTCGGTTTCTTCGAGCAGCACGGGGTGGGGGTTATCAATGCCTCACCCTTGTCGATGGGTCTGCTGTCGCAGCGCGGTGCTCCGATGTGGCATCCTGCAGGTCGTGACTTGAAGAATGCCTGTGCCAAGGCGGCTACCTACTGTCAGGAGAAAGGCTATCCCATCGAGAAACTCGCCATCCAGTTCTCTACCAGTATGAACCCGCGTATCGCCACGACGCTTTTCAGCAGTGCCAATCCTGACAATGTGCTGAAAAATATCGGCTACGTGAACGAGCCGATGGATGAAGCATTGGTAGGTGAGGTGCAGGAAATCATCGGCGACCAGATGTTCGTCAGGTGGAAGAACTCCTGATGCCTATACTTTCGGCATCTCGATGATGAAGCGGCAGCCCTTGTGGTAGTCGAGGTCGAGGAGGAGGTCGCCGCCCAGGTTGCGGATATGACGTCTGGCCAGCGGCAGCCCCAGTCCGAGACCTTCCGAGAGGTCGTTCACCTTCGTGAACATCTCGAACAGGTGACTACATTCTTCTTCGGCGATGCCCGGGCCTGTATCCTCTATGATAAAGCGGATTTTCGACCCCGCCTCACTGACGCGCAGGGATATGTTTTGTCCGTCGGAGTATTTGACGGCATTATAGAGTATCTCATGGATGCTTTTCCGCAGGTATTTGCGGTTGGTGGTGATGCTAAAATCGTCAGACACGTCCGATGAGAAGTGCATGGGTATCTCCGGGTATTGTTCCTGGATAGAGGTGATGCATTCGCGCGCAATCTCATTACAGATCACCTCATCGTTCTTCTGTGCATATATTTCTTCGGTGGTGCCTCTGGCCGAACTGTCGAAGAGCATCAGTGCCATACGGTGGAGCATCAGGGCATTGTACTGCATCATGTCCGTAATGCTCTTGGTTTCCTCTTCCGGCAAGGCTCCCTTACTGTCCTTCATCACCTGCGAGAAGCCCATGATGATGTTCAGGGGCGTACGTATCTGGTGCGACACGTTCTGGATGAACAACGACTTCTGCCGGTCGGCTTTCTTCGCCAGTTCACTGGTATGCACCAGTTCCTCGTTGCGCAGTGCCGCCTCTTCGTTCATCTGCTGGATGTCGGCCACGTGCTGGCTCAGCGACTCCTGCATGGCGGCGAAGGTGTTTTGCAGGCGTCCCACCACATCGTTGTACTTGCTCAGTTTGACGTGTTCGTCGTAGTGTCCCTCGGCGATGCGCTGCACCTTACTCGTCAACCGGTAGAGGGGATGGATAGCGTGTGCCACGGTGACGCTGCAATACAACAGGATGAACAGCAGTCCGAGGATGATGAGTGGGCCGATGATGTAGTTCAGGCGATTATAGCCCCGCAGGATGCTCCATTCGGGACAGACGAGTGCGAGACTCCACGGGGTGCCGGGTACGGGCTGGTAGCACACCAGGCATGGCTTGCCGTCGATTCTGACGTGCATGCTGCCCTGCTTGCCTGTGGTCATCTCGTGCCCCAAGGCATAGATGTCGGCATTGTGCTGTGGGTCGGCATTGGTGAAAATGGTCTGGGTAAAGAGTTTTGTGGAGTCCGGATGCACGAAGTAGCGTCCTTCCTCACCAGTCATCACGAAGTAAGAGTCTGGGTAGGGCACCTCTGCTGTGATCGTCTTCGAGAGGCGTATCAGTGAGAGGTCGGTGGAGATGATGCCCACGAAGTGCTTGTCGGCATTGTAGAGGGGTTTGCTGTACGAGGCAATCATCCCGTCGAGGGTCAGGTCTAATGAGTCGCTCTCATCGTAGTACACCGCCCAGCAGGGTTTGCCTTGCAGGTGGGGCGTCTTGTACCATACCTTCTCGAAATAGTCATACGGCTCTTCGATGACGGTGGTCACGCTGTCGCCCTCGCGGACGGTATAGGCCGAGAAGAACCTGCCGTATTTCTGGAAGGTGTTCGGCTCGGTACTGATGGAACAGCCGTCAATCTGGCTGTTGAGCATCACGATGAAGCGTGAGTAGGCCAGTATCGAGTCGGGGTTCAGGTGAGCCAATATCTCCCAGTCGTTAATGTCGGTTGCCGTCTCTACGATGTTCATGGCGCGGTGGATGCGTTGCATCGTGGTGTTCAGCACGCTGCTGGCATGCTTCGTCGCCTCCTCTTTTATCTGTTCTTTCGATTGCAGGAACAGGAGGCCTATCGACAGCATGAAGATCGGTATGGCCATCAGCAGGATTCCCAGACTGAGTTTCCACGAAAGCGACTGTTTAATGTATTGTATGATCCTCCGCATTTGCTATTAATTGGTTTAGCAGCGCCGTCACCTTTTCGCCGCGCAGCATGATGTCGTCCACCATCTTACTGGTGTCCTCGTCGGTCAGTTCACTGCCGTGCTCACAGATGGTCTTTACGCTTTGCAGGATGCTGTTCACCGGGGCCTTCATCTGATCCGACATGTTGTAGAGGAAGTTTGTCTTGATCCGGTCGGCGCCCTGTGCCTGTTCGTAAGCGGCTTGCAGTACCTCGCCTCGCTCCTTCAACGTGTCCGACAACTGTTGCAGTTCTCCCATGTGCATGGCCAGCGACTGCTGCATGGTGTGGAAGTGGTTTTGCAGGCGTCCCACCTCGTCCTGGTTCTTGCTCTGGGGGATGGGCTCGTCGTATTGTCCATCGGCAATGTGTTGCGCCGACTGCCCGAGCCGTCTCAGGGGCAGCAGTTGGCGGTGGATGAAGAGTCGGCAGAGCACAAACAGCAGACCCAGTCCTACCACGGCGATGATAAGCACCGTCCACACCAGTTGGTTGTAACTGTCGAAGATATCATCCTCGGGATAAATGATGCCTGCGCTCCATCCCAGATCCGTCATGGCACGCTCCCTTATTTCGGCCTGCTTGAAAGGTTTGTAGAAAACGTAGCAGGTCTTGCCCTGCAGTGACACCTCCTTAAAGCCGGTCTCACCGGACAGCATGGCCTCTGCCGCCTCAAGCAGTGTGGGGTGATCATACCGCTCGGCGAGCGCCAGCAGGTTCATGTTCAGACGGGTACTGTCGGGGTAGACGATGATGGTACCCTCCTTTCCCAGCAGGGCACAGATGGAGTTGGGCGAGGGCTTGTCTTCGAGCACGAACTTCGACAGCATTGTCAGCGACACGTCGATGGTGAGCACATTCAGTTTCCGGTTCTTGTCGTAGAAGGGCAGTCTGAATGTCACGGCTTCGTTGACCCCGTCGCGTCCCACCTTGCGTGGGAGAGTCCACTGGCCCATCGCCTCCACGGTGCTGCTGTCCGCATTCCAGATGATGCGGCTGTTGGTGATGTAGGGGTTGCACTCCATGAGTTTGTGTGCATAGGTATCCATCAGTTCGGGCTGGACGGTGTGGTCCATCATTTTCCAGTAGATATTGCCTGCCGCCTGCTCCACGCTCAACAGTACGTTGTCGATGTTTTCCACCATCGCCTCCAAGGTCTGTTCGGCATTTTGCAGGGCTTCCTCCCGTACGGCCTTACGCGAAAAGTAGAACATCGTCACCAGTGCCAGCATCAGCAGCAGCGCTAAGGCGGCAATGATTCTCAGACTAAGCCGAAAGGACAAAGTCTTGGCGATGATTTTGGTAACTTTCGACATATCAGCCGCAAATATACGGTTTTTTTTCGAAACTTGTGCAAAAAAATCAGAAAATCTTAAAAAATTGAGAACCCGCCACCGTGACCCCAATAGAAATTCGCTATGATACGAGGTTGGGCGTTAGCCCGCTCTGGTGTTGGTAAAACATAACTATTGTGCCCGCCAATTGGCGGGCTTTTTTTTTGGTTGTTAAAAAAAAAATATATATCTTTGCACCCGATATTGAATAACTCTGCAAAATGAACCAACCTCATATCATTGATGCGCACAGCCATCTATGGCTGGCGCAAGACACGACGGTGGACGGACAACGCATCTGTCAGTTGGAGCCCAACCGGAGCAGAAGCCTGTTTTTCGGTGAGGAGCGACAGATGTTACCGCCCTTTATGACTGACGGCCAGAACACGGCGGAGCGCTTCCTCTCAAATATGGACTATGCCCAGGTGGCTGCGGCAGTGGTGACGCAGGAGTTTATCGATGGCCTGCAAAACGACTATCTTGCCGAGGTGCAGAGGCAGTACCCCGACCGTTTCTTCTGTTTCGGGATGGCCGACTACCGTGTGCCGGGCTTCCTGCGTGTGGCCGACGGACTGATGCAGTGCTTCAGGGGTATCAAGGTGCCTGCCGCCCGACTGCCGAGGCAGTTTCTCAACGACGAGATGATGCAGATGATGCGCCTGATGGAAGAACGTGGCATCCTGCTCGGTATCGAACTGGCCGACGGTGACACCCAGGTGGGACAGATGGAGGAGATCATCCAAGAGTGTCCTAACCTGAAAATTGCCATCGGACATTTCGGGATGGTGACACGAGAAAACTGGATGAGTCAGATCCGACTGGCCCGGCACGAGAACGTCTATGTGGAGAGCGGCGGTATCACGTGGCTCTTCAACGATGAGTTCTATCCCTTCCCCTCAGCCATCCGCGCCATCAGGGAGGCGGCTGACGCCGTGGGGATGGAGAAACTGATGTGGGGCTCGGACTACCCCCGTACCATCACCGCCATCACCTATAAGATGTCGTACGACTTCGTGGTGAAGTCCAATGAGTTGACAGATGAAGAGAAACGGCTGTTCTTAGGTGAGAACGCCCGACGGTTCTTCGGCTTCCGTGATTTGAAAGTATTACCGTATATAAAAAATATGAGCGAATGAAAGCAATTCAGATTTCTGGCGAACGCCAGATGGAAATAGTCAGTGTGGAAGGACAGGAGTTGAAAGCCAATGAAGTGCTCCTGCGCCTCGCCTACGTGGGGTTCTGTGGTTCCGACCTGAACACATGGCTCGGCAGGAACCCGATGGTGAAGATGCCGGTGATACCGGGTCATGAGGTGGGAGCCGTCATTGAGAAAGTGGGTGCCGACGTGCCTGAGATCTTGAAGCCGGGGATGGTGGTGACCTGTAATCCCTATACGAACTGTGGCAAGTGCGCCTCGTGTCGCAACGGACGGGTGAATGCCTGTGAACACAACGAGACCCTCGGTGTGCAGCGCAACGGAGCCATGCGCGAGTTTATCGCCCTGCCCTGGGAGAAGGTGATCCCTGCCGGAGGACTCGACCCGCGTACCTGTGCCCTGATAGAGCCGATGAGTGTGGGCTTCCACGCCGTGAACCGTGCACAGGTGACGGATATCGACACGGTGGTGGTGATTGGCTGTGGCATGGTGGGTATGGGTGCCATCGTGCGCTCGGCCCTGCGTGGTGCCACTGTCATTGCCGCCGACATCGACGATGAGAAACTGGCACTGGCGAAGGAGATGGGTGCCACCTATGCCATCAACACCAAGACAGAGGATGTGCATGCCCGACTGCAGGAGATGACGGGTGGTTTTGGACCTGATGTGATGATCGAGGCGGTGGGCAGTCCTGTCACTTATAATATGGCTGTCAACGAGGTGGCCTTTACGGGTCGCGTGGTCTGTATCGGCTATGCCAAGACGGAGGTGTCGTTCCAGACGAAGTACTTCGTGCAGAAAGAACTCGACATCCGTGGGTCGCGGAATGCCCAACCTAGTGACTTCCGGGCTGTGATACATTATCTGGAGAGAGGGACGTGTCCCGTAGACCGTCTGATATCCAACGAGGTGTCTCCCGAGCAGGCTCCCTGGGCCATGCAGCAGTGGGCGGAGAATCCCGGCAAGGTGTTCCGTATCCTCGTCAAGTTTAATTAGTGATTAGTCATTATAAATTAGTAATTGTGATTACAGGACAAGCAAATGAAAAAGAATAATTACTTGATTCCGTTTATCCTCGTGACGTTCTGCTTTGCCCTGTGGGGCTTTGCCAACGACATCACGAACCCGATGGTGAAGGCCTTCTCGAAGATCTTCCGTATGAGTGTCACCGACGGTGCACTGGTGCAGATGGCCTTCTATGGCGGCTATTTCTGTATGGCCCTGCCTGCCGCTATTTTTATCCGTAAGTATAGTTACAAGGCGGGTGTGCTGATGGGACTGGGACTCTATGCTGCCGGTGCCCTGCTGTTCTTCCCCTCGAAAAGCATCGGACTATACGGCTGTTTCCTGATGTCGTACTTTATCATGACCTGCGGACTGTCGTTCCTGGAGACCTCCTGTAACCCCTATATCCTCTCGATGGGAGAGCCGGAGACTGCCACGCGCCGTCTGAACCTGGCGCAGTGCTTCAACCCCTGTGGCTCCATCATCGGTATGTTCGTGGCAATGAATTTCATCCAGGCGAAACTCAACCCGATGAGCAGCGATGAGAGGGCACTGTTGGACGATGCGCAGTTTGAGGCGATTAAGAATGCCGACCTCGATGTGCTCATCTCGCCCTACCTCGCCATCGGACTGGTGATTGTGGTGATGTTCCTCATCATCCTCTTCACGAAGATGCCGAAGAATGCCGACCAGAGTCATGACATCCATTTCATGGTGACTCTGAAACGTATCTTCTCTCTGCCGCACTATTGCGAAGGGGTGGTGGCGCAGTTCTTCTATGTGGGTGCACAGATCATGTGCTGGACCTTCATCATCCAATATGGTACGCGAGTGTTTATGGCCGAGGGCATGGAGGAGCAGGCGGCAGAGGTACTGTCACAGCAGTTTAATATCTATGCGATGATCTTCTTCATCTGTTCGCGCTTCATTGCCACCTTCCTCATGCGCTGGGTGAAGCCTGCAAGGCTGTTGGCTGCCTTCGCTGTCTTAGCGATGATCTTTACATTAGGTGTTATCATCTTCCAGAACCGCATGGGTCTTTACTGTCTGGTGTGCGTCAGTGGTTGTATGTCGCTGATGTTTCCCACCATTTACGGTATTGCCCTCGACGGGATGGGCGACGATGCGAAGTTTGGTGCTGCGGGTCTGATCATGGCCATTCTTGGCGGTTCGGTGTTGCCACCGTTGCAGGCGATGATCATCGACCGGGGTACGGTATTCGGCGATTTCCCCGCCACGAACTTCTCCTTTGTCCTACCGTTGTTCTGTTTCCTCGTGGTATTCATCTATGGCATGAGAACAGCAAAAAGATAATATTATTAACCAATTAAAACGCAAAGAAAATGAAAAAATTATTTCTTCTGTTCGCAGTAGCATTAGCAATGGTTTTTACTGCTTGTACCAATTACGACATCCCAGTGATTGATCCAGAGCCGGAACCAGAGCCGGAACCGGAATCTAAGGTTGATCCCAACTTCTATGTCTATCTCTGTTTTGGCCAGTCGAACATGGAGGGTAATGCCACTCCTGAGGCACAGGACAAGGATTATGTGGATCCGCGATTCAAGACGTTGGCCTGTGTGAACTTCTCCTCTCCGTCGCGTAAGATGGGAGAGTGGTACACTGCCTATCCTCCCATTGTCAGACAGGGAACGGGCCTGGGTATGGCTGACTATTTCGGACGTACGATGGTGTCAAGCCTGCCGGAGGAAGTGAAGGTCGGTGTCGTAGATGTAGCCATCGGAGGAACAAAGATTGAAGGTTTCATGCAGGACAAGGTCTCTTCCTATATTGCCTCCATGAACCCGTCTTCGGAAGGATGGCTGATTAACTATTTCAAGGCTTACGACAATGACCCCTACAAGCGCCTTGTCGAAATGGCTAAGATTGCCCAGGAAACAGGTGTCATCAAGGGTATCCTGTTGCATCAGGGTGAGAGTAACAACGGAGAGTCGGCTTGGCCCAAGAAGGTGAAGCAGATTTATGACCAACTGATGGAGGACCTGGGTCTCAATCCCGAGGATGTTCCCCTCTTTGTGGGTGAGACAGTGAGTCAGGCTGAGGGTGGTGCCTGCTATCATCATAACAATGTGATTGGTAAGGTGCCTTCTGTTATTCCCAATTCCTATGTCATTTCTTCAGCCGGCTGTCCCCAGAAGGGTGATGGACTGCATTTCACCGCTGCCGGTTATCGTACCATGGGACAGCGCTATGCAAAGGCTGCCTTGGAGGTGTTAGGCTATGAGGTGAATATTGAGGAACCCGAAAAACCCGCTACAGCATTTGCCTTCGACCAGAAGTTTACCAGTCTGGAGGAGATTGAAGACACACCTTTTGCCATCTACAACGAGGCAGAGAAGAAGGTCTTCTTCGGTTCGACCAATCAGAATCTGGAATATGATGCCCTCTCTGTGGCGTTTCAGAGATCGAATACCGTCGTCAGTTTCCGCCTCGAAGAGGTTGATGGCTACTATCTCCTCCGTGGAATCACGCCTGATGGCAGCGAGTATGGCATCTGGGGCAGTCCTGGTTATCTGAACTCACAGCCTGCTGACGGATGGTGCAGTTTCATCCTGGGCCTGAACGGCCAGTATGGTCAGGACTTCGAAAATGGTGCCCTCTGGGATATCCAGTATGTGGAGGGTAAGGGCTTCACGCTGTTGAATATGGGTACAGGTATGTATCTGCAGGATGCCCTACCCGCTAAGTACGAAGAGCCGAAGTACTTCAGTTTCTATAGTCTGACAGACAATACAACGGATTAATAACAGTCAAACGCTAAGTGGCAAGCACCCCTAACGCTGAATAATAATGAAAAAATTGGTAATGATAGGTATGACCGCACTATTGGCAGGTTGCACGGCTGCTCCCGACCTGGAACAGCAGATCGACGAACTCTACCAGAAGATGCCGCAGGAAGAGCGCATCGCCCAGTTGAGGAGTATGTATATGGATGAACTCTTCGACGAGGCAGGCAATCTAGACACGGCGAAATGCCGTGAACTGATTCCCTACGGTATCGGACACTTCTCGCAGTTTGCCCTTCAGAAACCCCGTGACCCCAACGACATCCGTGATAAGGTGGTGGCTGTGCAGGACTGGCTGATGCATAACACGCCCAATGGTATCCCAGCCCTCTTCCATGAAGAGGTGCTGTCGGGTATCAATACGAAGGGCTCTACCATCTATCCGCAACAGATTGGACAGGCGGGGTCGTTTAATACTGCTCTGGCAGAGTTGAAGACCCGTCAGACGAGTACCGCCATGCGAAAGATGGGTGGTGTGCTGGCCCTCTCGCCGATGGTCGATGTGTGTCGCACATCAAGTTTCAACCGTCTGGAAGAGTCGTATGGCGAGGATGCCTATCTCTCTGCCGCGATGGGTGTGGCTTTCGTGAAGGGTCTGCAACAGGGTGACTTGAAGAAAGGCGTGGGCGCCTGTACGAAGCACTATCTCGGCTACGGCGGAGGTGGTGATGCTGAGGAGAAGGAACTGATGGAGGAAATCCTCCTGCCCCATGAGACGATGATCCGCAAGACCGGTAGTGTGGCGGTGATGCCGGGCTATCATGATGTTCACGGTACACGTTGTGTATGCAACAGTGAGATCCTTCAGGATATCCTGCGCGACTATGTCGGTTTCGACGGCATGGTGGTGAGCGACTATACCGCCATCGACCAGATTCCGGGTCTCGACTCTGTGGTTCAGAAGGCTGCTGCTGCCATCAATAATGGTAATGATGTGGACTTCCCTCACGGTGCTAACTATAAGTTCTTGCAAGATGCCATCGATCAGGAACTGGTGAAGCCGGAGGTATTGGAACGGGCTGTGAAGAACGTGTTGCGGATTAAGTTCCGTGCGGGTCTCTTTGACAAGGATGCCTATCTTTACAGCACCGAAAATATCACTCTCGACTCTCCCGAGGAACGTCAGACGGCTTACGACATCGCCACCCAGTCGGTGGTGCTCTTGGAGAACAAGGGTGTGTTACCGCTTAAAGAGGCGAAGAATATCCTCCTGACTGGCCCTAATGCCAACACGATGTGGGCGATGTTGGGCGACTATTCCTTCCCTGCCATGTCGTACTTCTGGAAGCGGGTACAGGATGATATCGACCATCCCCACACCATCACGCTCTTGGAAGGCATGAAAGCCAAGGCACCTGAAGGTGTGAACCTGATGTATGAGCGTGGCTGTGACTGGACGGAGGAGATTGAGACGAAATATGGTGAACTGGGCGATGCACGTGCCTGGGAGTATGAACTCCTGCACCGAAAGGTGGACTCTGGCGAGAAGGCCGACAAAGCCAATGCCCTGAAACTGGCGAAGCAGGCTGATGTCATCATTGCCGCTGTGGGTGAGAATGTGATGCTCTGCGGTGAGAACCGTGACCGCAAGGGGCTCCGTCTGCCTGGCAAGCAGGAACAGTTTGTGAAGGAACTCCTGGCTACGGGTAAGCCCGTGGTACTGGTGATGTTCGGAGGCAGGGCTCAGGTGGTTTCTGGACTTGCCGAGCAGTGTGCTGCCGTCATCCAGGCCTGGTATCCAGGCGAGGAGGGTGGTAATGCCGTCGCAGATATCCTCTACGGTAAGGTGTCACCGTCGGCAAAACTCTCTGTCAGTTATCCCAACACGGAAGTGTATGAGCCGTTGTGCTATAACTATCAGGCTGAGAAAGACCCACGTGTCCAGTGGCCCTTCGGCTATGGTCTGAGTTATACGACCTTTGAGTATCAGAACCTGAAAGTGGATAGTGCAGCAACAACTGCCGACCAGAGCATCAACCTCTCCTTCGAGGTGAAGAACACGGGTCAGGTAGCCTCCGATGAGATTGCGCAGATCTATCTCTCGCCGACGGCTGATGACCAGCAGATCCGTCCGATACAGTTGCAGGGCTTTGCTCGAGTGAGCCTTGATGCGGGACAGACCAAGACGGTGAAGGTGAAACTCTATACGGAGCAGTTCGGTTTCTATACCAACGACGGCAAGCGTCTTTGGATTGTCCGTCCAGGCTCGTTCATCGTGAAGGTGGGAGCCTCCTCGCAGGATATCCGCCTGCAGCAGCAGGTCACCCTGAGCGGAAATCTTGTCAGCAAGCCGTTGAGAGAATTCTATTTCTCAGAGAGTACAGTGGAGTAACTTTTTATATAACATAACTTTTATTCTAACAATTAACAAATGAGAAAGACTTTATTATCAACAATGATGCTGTGCATGGCCGCAGTGGTTATGGCACAGCCTGGAGGTGGCTTCGGAGGCTTTGGTGGCTTCCAGCGTCCACAGGTGAAACTGGAAACCTCCCAGGAATGGAAGGATGTAAACTATGCCGGCGACGATCAGGCTTATCATACCTGTGACATCTACTTGCCGAAAGAGGAGAAGGCTTCCTATCCCGTTGTGATCCACATTTATGGTAGTGCGTGGTTCAGCAACAACAGCAAGGGTGCTGCCGACCTCGGTACCATTGTCAATGCTTTGTTGAAG
>JAFWTK010000131.1 GCA_017518935.1 Prevotella sp. | reverse complement strand
CCTGCTGGTTTTCTGGCTCAGTGCGCATCATTCGGGCATGGAGCCTTGAGGGGCATTATGCTTTTGAAGACTTCCAATACTCCTTTGGAGGGAGTAATCTTGCCTCCTGTAGTGTATGGAGATGTTTTCAAAAAGTCCATTACTTTCGATTTGTAAATTCTTCGTAGACCAAATCCGTTTCATATATGCGACAACTTGCAGAATTTTAAATATATATTTTTGATTTACAATCATTTAACTAACTAAAAATTGAAACACGTAATATTTTTATTACTTGTTTCTTTTTTGTATCTTTGCAACTAATTGTGAAATGTTCATATTATAATCCAATAATCTATTGAAATAATTATGTTTAAATTTTTAGGAATACGTGTTTTCGAAGGATGCGAAAATTATATCCGCAAGTGTCTCCGGGTGAATATGATGTATTACTTCTGTAATGACTATGTGATAGGGGAAGGGAGAAGGACTATCCGTAGAGTAAGCAAAAACCTGAGACCTGTAAAAGAAGATTTCTTTGGAACTCACCCCGAGGTTTGTGTCTCTGCCATTGTAGGCATGAATGGTGACGGAAAGAGTACCATTGTCGAACTGATGATGAGGTTGATTAACAACTGTGCCATTGCGTACGGGTTGGTGGCAAAAACAGATAGCCTTAGAAGAGTTGAACATGTAAAAGCAGAACTGTTTTATATGATAGACAACGTGGTTTACAGGATGGCTGAAGAGGATGGGCAGGATAAACCAATGGTGTGGAAGATAGCAGACCTGAGCGACCAGTCTGTAAATGAATGGCAATTGGGACGACCGGAGCCAGTAAATATAGGAGCAGAGGTAGAGCATTTCTTTTTCACATTCGTCTCCAACTATTCCCACTATGCCTATAACATCTATGACTTCCATCATGAATGGGAGGTTCGTGGGAATGAAGAAGATGATAACGAAAAATGTTGGCTTCATTATATCTTCCACAAAAACGATGCTTATCTGGCCCCTATCACCTTACATCCTTATAGGGATCTGGGGAATATCAATATCAACAATGAGAAGTCGCTTTCAAAGCAAAGATTACTGTCACTATTCCTTAATGCTGACAACCCGAAACAGAACAATCAGTCGTTCAGGAGAGTGAATGGGAAAGATGCAGAAACACTGGTATTGAAGGAGCAGAAAGAATCGAAACTGCAGACAAAGTCAATTGTGGAGTGTTTTCAAAAATATCGTCAAAAGGTTGTATTTAACACTGTATTGAATCAAATCAATGTTGTGGATCAAGATGGCGAATTCAATGAGATAGAATATGAACGATTGATTGACACGGTGTTGCCATATTTCTGGGAAGAACCCATTGCCGAGATAGTAGAACAGGATGAAGGGTTCGAGGATTTTGTAAAAGGCGTGATTACATGGCTGGAACAAACACATCAGAAAATTAATTCGATCAATGGTGATATCCGACAGGTCAATAAAAAACTAAACGAATTGAAGGCTAAATTCCCTCATCTCAATCTGACTTATCACGGCAGATTTGCTGCCACATATGGTTTCCTGATGAAACTGAATGGTGCTCAACTTGGGAGGCTTGATACCATCTACAGGATTATGAAGTTCCACCATGTAGATCCATCTATTGCTTATAAAAATTTTGAGGATTTGACGCTAGAAGAGAGATGTCTGCACTATATTGTCTATAAAACATTGTCAATACTGGAAACCTATCCACAATATATCAAGATGTTAGATAGTGACAAGCCACAAAGGGGAAGTATTAGAGAATATGGCCCAGTATTGGAGGATTGTATGCACATGATGATGGAAGATAGGGATTCACATGTAACCAGAAAACTGAGACAGGTCTTCAACTTTATGGAAGAAGGACTGGACCAAGATGGACTATATGAACGATTAGGACATAGGAGGGATACAGATAACAGTCTGCTGGTTGACCTGGATATACTGAAAGAGCATTACCACATGGGATTGGTGAAGCCCGATCACCTGCCGCCAGCCATTTATGAATGGGATTTGGAGTTCAGGAAAGTGGAGGATTTGTATGATAGTATAGAGTTTGACTCATTCAGTTCGGGTGAGAAACAGATGTTGAACTCTTTGGGAGCCATCATCTACCACCTGCAGAATCTGGAGACTAGTTCGATGATTACATACCCGAACGTGAATATCATACTCGAAGAGATAGAACTGTATTATCACCCAGAATGCCAACGTTGTTATATCAACCGTCTGTTGGAACTGATAGCAGGATTAAAACTAGAGCATATACAGAATGTGAACATCATGTTCGTGACACATTCACCGTTTATACTCTCTGACATCCCCAAGAATCATGTACTTTTTTTGAAAGACGGTAGGGCACAGGATACCATGCAGGAGAATACCTTTGGGGCAAATATACATAGTCTGCTGAAAAATGGTTTTTTCCTTCCCAATCTGCCTATGGGCGAGTTTGCCTATCAAAAAATCAATAATATGTTCAGAAAACTGAATATTGGCGATATTGACAGAAATACGGAAATGGAAGATATTTACCAGCAGATATTGCTAGTGGGAGAGCCATATCTTAGAAATCAGTTGTTAGGGCTGTATCATGCCTTGAAAGGAATTGATAGCGTATGATTTATTTAGGAGCAAGCAGAACAAACATTCCTTCAATTGCAGGAATCTGGAAAGACAACTTACATAGCTTTCTTTTCGATGTCAGAAAGAAAAGTGTACCTGTCAAAGATGGCAGGAAAACCATTTCAAGCCACAAGACGTACTATGACATGATGGAGGGTCAAGTGGACTATCGCTATAAAAGAAGGAAAATCAAAGCCAAGGACAGGGACTGGGTGAAAAGGTTACTGAGTTATTTCAAAACGCACTTCGACGAGATTATCTTAGCCGATGAGAACGAAATGACAAATATTATTGCATATTATCTGACGGAGATAAAGAGTCAGAAGAAGTCTGTACAGAACATCTTCGGAAAACTGATGACAGACCTTTATGATGCATTCAGAAAGTATAAAGATCTCAAGTTGGGAATCAGTTATTCGCATAAATTCTTCAATATGCTGGACATTAGGACTTGCCCATACTGCAACAGGCAATACACATTTACACTGGACGAAAAGAGTGCCAAAACAGCACCAGAATATGATCATTTCTATGATAAGGCAGATTATCCAATATTGGCAGTTTCTTTTTATAACCTAATTCCGTCATGTCATACCTGCAATCATATTAAGGGACGTAAGAAAACTGTGAAACTAAACCCTTACTTTGCTGGTTTTGAAAGCAATTTCGTACTTTTGGACAACATGGGAAGTACGATGAACAAAGCAGAGATATTGAAACAGGGGGGCGGGAAACTCGCCCTGAAGAAGTCTGATGGGACAGATAGTGTTGTTGACAACGGGAATATTGAGACATTTGGTTTGAAAGGATTGTATGATCTGCATGAAGACTATGTAAGTGACATCGTAGAGAAAGTGGTAGCCTATGATAGTACTGCTCAGCAGGCTTTGGCTAACGCTTTTCAAGGCCCTGCATATCATCCACAGATGGTGTACGACTTTGTCTGGGGCAAATATCTAGGAGAGTCACAATTCGAGAAAAGGCCTCTGTCAAAACTGACGAGAGATATTCTGGAGCAAATGGGGATAAAAAGGAAATAGAAATGTTATAGGACTATAAAAATCTATTCTGGATTTCCCACTCATGGATGCGCTGATATAGTTGTGTTCGTTTAAATTTCCTGAAGAGCATACGTGGAATTATCGTTCTTTCTTCTTTATTTTGCTATAATCCCATATCGGCATGGGAAGTATTTTATTTTGTACCACAATTTTATACTGTGGCATGTGCCTAGGTATATCACATTTTGATGACTGAACCCAATAATAAGGCTGCTTAGTTTTGGTTGTGAGTTTATTGATTTCTGGGGCCTTTGTCGCTAACCACGTTTTAAGCCACTGAAGTTTCTTAACCATCTTTGAAACCTGACTCGTAATGGCAGAATGCACTTCTATATAAAAGACCTCACCGTCATAGCAAATTGCATAGTCCCAACGGTTATCGTCTGGGTATAATTTCAGTGTAGTGGTATCAATGTCCAAACTACCATCTATTTTATTGGGGTCTGGCACTTTTATCTTGGACTTATATTCTCCGAATGCTTCTATACCTGCACAATATCCGGACTCCACATCTGGAGTTGCTACAACTGCTTCTTTGAAGGTCATTTTTCGCCTTTCTTTTCCCATAGTCACATCTTTTCTTAATCTGTATATTTATATACGACATCTGCTACTTTGGAAGAGAATTGCGAAAGCCCCCCCCACTCAGAAATGGCACTATCCTCATTTCCTGCATCCAATGATGATATATCCGTTGATGTAACTTTCCCATTTGACGAGCGCGAAAAATAATAAGTGGATAACTTTTTATTTAATAATCCTTCAAAAATCTGAGAGGTTGTAGCATTTTTACGAAGATCAAACATCTCATATAGAGCATTCTCCCTACTTTCAACCGACGACTTCTTCACAATGTTGAAAGCCCATGCGAAATCAAGAAGTGTCGTAGAATGGGTAGATACAATCACCTTTAGGCCATTATGGATTAACTCAAGAATCTCTAATAAGACCGCTTTAATAGCCTGTGGATGAAGTCCCATTTCTGGTTCTTCTATTACCACGTATTTATAATTGTCTTTCTTAATGACTGGGGAAGCCGGCCCTGAAAGGCAATAGAATGCAATAAGTAATGGCATAAATTCCTTCTGTCCTGCACTCCATGTCATAAAAGGAATGCTCATGTCATCAATCTTCATTTTCATTTTCTTCTGGCCAGAATTTTCCTCCATGACAATTTTACCCCCATGGAAAATATTCTCATCAAAAGATTGTTTTAATGCATTCTTCAGTCGATTGCTCACAGGGAAGAGAGTCTCTGGATCTCCCATCCCTCCTTGTATATATATTCTTAATGTCTCGCTAAATGATTTCAAGACGTATGGGGTTGCCATATCAAACTCCATGAAATTCTTTGGTCGTCCATCTGCTATACTCAATATACGTTGTGCTGGTATATAAAACATCAATTCTTTTGTTGGCACATTTCTTTTCAAAAGAGAATCAAGTGATACGTTCCTTCCGTTGTACGTAATCTCCGTGTCAGGCTTGAAAATCTTATTCATTCCGTCACCAAAGAATATGTCAAGAACCTTTTGAGGGTTCTTCTTATCAATAATATAATTGTATTTTCGTAAAGTGGACAAAACAAATTCTTTATCTATAATATATTTAAGCAGTTCCAAGAACAAACTTTTGCCACTGGCTTGAGGACCTACCAAGAAAGTCAGGTCACCAAATGTTACATCTACATTTCCGATAGGGCCGAAATTCTTTATCTTTAAATTTTTCATACGAAAATACTTTTTGCTATAACTTTACGTTTGCAAAGATAGGGAAAAAACACGAAATAAAGAAAGAATGAGAAAAAAAACACATAATTTGTCATTTATTTCAAAGAAAAACACTATATTTGCACATTAATCATATTATTCATGTACTCAAAAGATAAAATAAAGGATATTGTGTTTTCTGAAAATACAGGTTTATACATGACCTGTATTGGAATCATCATCATTTTTTTAAGTATTCTCCTTTTTATCATTTGTGGAAGTTGGAACTTTTCTTCAGTTTTAGATGAATCAAAGATAGGTCAATTTGGTGATTTTGTTGGTGGGTTCGTAGGAAGTCTTTTTGCTTTAATTGGCGTAATCTTGTATTATGTTGCATTAAAGGAACAGCGTAAAGACATTCAAATTAATCGTGATGCACTTAAATTACAAATTGATGCCTTGAAACAACAGGTAAAAGAATTTAAAGCCCAAAAAGAAGAACTCGTTGAGACTCGAAAAGTTTACGAAGAACAAACAAAATTGTTTAGAGAGCAAACAGAATATTTCAAGCAACAGGCAAAAGAGTACAAATCTCAAACATCAACAAATGCCCTCCAGCAATTTGATTCTAGTTTCTACTCCCTTTTACATTTATTACTAGATATTCATCAAGAACTTAAGAGTATAGATCCTTTCTATTTCGCTTCTATCTATTCTCAGTTGTCTTTCGATATTTCT
>JAFWTK010000130.1 GCA_017518935.1 Prevotella sp. | reverse complement strand
TTGACATGCTCCCTGCGGAAAGCCATCGGATATTTGCTGCCGAACATAAGATTTAAATGTTCGCGCGCGTACGTGAGACGTTCCGAACGGGAGATCATCAGTGAGAAGTCGGGGATGTTGATGATGCCTTCAAGAGCGGGCATCTGCTCTGGGTCTATCGTCTTGACAGCATAGTCGCCGATGAACAGGAGTTTCGACTCGGAATGGTTCACGATGTTCTGTATCTGTTCACCGTTGAACTCGTGGAGGATAGGCACTGCCACCGCACCATAGGTGAGTGTGGCGAGGAAGGCCACCGCCCAGTGGGCTGAGTTGCGTCCGCAGATGGCTATCTTGTCGCCCTGTTTCACGTCGCTGTTTTCAAACAGGATATGCAGTTTCTCTATTTTACGGGCCACATCGTGGAATTGGAGAGTAATGCCCTGATAGTCCGTCAAGGCATCCTGATCCCAGTAATTTACGATGGCGCGTTGTATATAGGCGTTAAAACTACTGAAAGTTTCCATTTATTGCACAAATTTCAAAATTTTGTGCAAAGATACAGCGTTTTCTGCACATTCGCAAAAAAAATGTGCAACAATTAACGTTATTTTACTCATACCGCATGGATTTCGCAGGATGGATATGCGAAATCAGAAAACTCGGTGCGATCAAAACAAAAATGCTGATAAGTAGTGTGGCGATGTTGAGCAAGACAAATAGGGGAATGTTGATTTCCATTGGTACCTCGCTGACATAATAAGTCTGTGGGTCGAGGGTGATGAGGCCCGTTGTCCTTTGCAGCAGGATGATGCCGATTCCAAGGATGTTACCCAAGAGAAGTCCCTGTCCGATGATGAAGGCGGCAAACCAGAGGAAGGTATGTCGGATGGTCTTGTTGCGGGCACCGATGGCTTTCAGCAACCCAATCATCTGGGTGCGCTCCAGGATGATGATAAGCAGGCCGCTGATCATTGTAAAGCCAGCCACGCAGACCATCAGTGCCAGGATGATCCACACGTTGATGTCGAGTAGTTCGAGCCATGTGAATACCTGGGGGTAGGCCTCGTAGATGGTCTGCGAAGAGAGGCTCTGTCCATAGGGGTCACTACTGCGGTTCACCTTCTCGATGACTTCATCTTCCGTCACTTGCAGTTGCTCGAAGTCATTCACCAACAGTTCCGCCCCCGATACCTGATCTTCCTCCCAGCCGTTGATCTTCACGGCGGCATAGAGGTCGGTGATGCAGAGGGCCTCGTCAAAGCGGGTCATATTGGTCTGGTAGATGCCACTGATGGTGTAGCGACGGGTACGTACGCTCTCGTCGATGAAGTAGGCATAGACCTTATCGCCGACTTTGAGTCGCAGTTTGTCGGCAATCATCCGTGAAAGTAGTAATTTATTGGTACTGGTGGTGTCGCTGAACACAGGTATCTCACCTTCCACAAGGTGCTGTTTGAGGAAGGTCATGTCGTATTCATGTCCTACGCCCTTGAACAGCACACCGAGAAAATCCTCGTCGGTCTTCAGGATGCCCTGGGTGAAGGCATAGCGCTCCACGTGGCGTACGCCCTTCAATCCTTTAAGCACCTGCATCATACTGTCGTTGAAACATATGGGGTAGCGGTCGGTGGAGTTGAAGGTCATGATGTTCTGCACCTGGATATGACTGCCGAAGCCCACCACCTTGTCGCGGATGGTATGCTGGAACCCCAGTACCACTGCTACGGTGACAATCATCACCGCTAGTCCGATGCCGACACCGAGAGTGGCAATACGGATGGCAGGGCGACTCACTTTCCGTTTGTCGCCCTGGTCACTATAGATTCTCTTTGCTATGAAAAACGGCAGATTCACTCTTCGTCGACTCTGCCAGGATAAGACTCTAATGCTTTACGCAGCACGAAGAGAGCCCGTTCCAGGTCTTTCTTCTTCAACACATAGGCGATACGCACCTGATTGATGCCGGCACCTGGGGTGGTGTAGAAGCCTGCGGCAGGGGCCATCATCACCGTCTCACCCTCGTACTCGAAATCGGCCAGACACCAACGACAGAACTTCTCAGCGTCGTCAACAGGCAGTTTGGCAACGGTATAGAATGCACCCATCGGGATGGGGGAATAGACACCGGGGATGCGGTTCAGACCATCAATCAGACACTTACGGCGCTCCACATATTCGTCATACACCTCTCGTAGATATTCCTCCGGGGTGTCTAATGAGGCTTCTGCCACAATCTGTCCGATGAGGGGCGGGGAGAGGCGTGCCTGACAGAACTTCATCACGGCTTTCCTTACCTCGGCATTCTTTGTGATGAGGGCTCCGATGCGGATACCGCACTCTGAGTAGCGCTTTGATACGGAGTCGATAAGGATGACGTTCTGCTGGATGCCTTCCAGATGACAGGCGGAGATATAAGGCGAACCGGTATAGATATACTCGCGATAGACCTCGTCGGAGAAGAGATACAAGTCGTATTTTTTCACCAGGTCACGTATCTGGTTCATCTCCCTACGGGTATAGAGATAGCCCGTCGGGTTGTTGGGGTTACAGATCATAATGGCACGGGTACGCTCATTGATCAGTTCCTCGAATTTCTCCACCTTTGGCAATGAAAAGCCCTCATCAATGGTGGTGGCAATGGTACGGATTTTGGCACCTGCACTGATGGCGAAGGCCATATAGTTAGCATAGGCTGGCTCCGGCACGATGATCTCGTCGCCCGGGTTCAGGCAACTGAGGAAGGCGAAGAGCACGGCTTCCGAACCACCAGAGGTGATGATGATATCCTCAGCGGTGACATTGATATCGTATTTCGCGTAATAGTCCACGAGTTTCTCCCGATAACTCAGATAACCCTGCGAGGGTGAGTATTCGAGGATGTTGCGGTCTATCTGCTTCAGGGCGTCAAGTCCTACTTGGGGTGTTGGCAGGTCGGGCTGACCAATGTTCAGGTGGTACACTTTCGTACCCCTTTTCTTAGCGGCGGCGGCAAGGGGAGCGAGTTTCCTAATAGGCGACTCGGGCATCTCAAGGCCGCGTACTGATATCTCTGGCATCGTTACAATTTAGAATTTGACGATTTACAATTTGACAATTTCGGATGCAAAGGTACTAAATATTTTTGAAATCGTGCTTTTTTTCGATTTAATTGTGTACTTTTGCACCGAAATTTCGAAAAAACGATGAATTACGAAGAATTGTTAGAGACGCGCGATGCGCGTCAGACTAATAAGGTGCGCCTGCCGTACGGCTACTTCTACAAGCGGCTCATCGATGGGAAATACAGCAATTTCGTGGAGTTTCACGACGAGTTGTCCGACAATATTGCCTTCAATGAATGCATCCGTAAGCAGTGCGAGGCACTGAGTCAGATCAGGAATAAGCACCAGTTGCGCTTCACTCCCAACGAGGGCGACGATGGCGTCTATGCTGTTGCCGTAGAGACGGGCAATTACCTCACCATAGAGCAATTGCTTAACGACTCGCCTGCCGTTGTCGCCAAGGGTGACTTCATGGATTCTGTCGTTAGCGATCTGGTGAGTCTCACTGCCGAACTGCATCGGCAGGGCATCCAGTATCTCTGTTTCTCGCCCAACAATGTCTTGGTACGCAAAAATGATAATACTGTCCGCCTGCTGCTGCACGGCTCGTTCTTCCTGCCCTTGAAGTCACAGGAGGAGATGTTCAACGGGGTAGAGGATTATGTGGCTCCCGAGTTAATGGCGGAAGGTAAGGCCGATGACCGTAGCGATGTCTATTCTCTGGGTAAGTTCGTGGATTATCTTTATGCCTCTTCAGGTCTTCCCTTTGAACAGAAATACGTCATCCAGAAGGCAACTGCTAAGAATCCGGAAGAACGCTATGCCTCTGTCGAGGATATGTATAAGGCGATGAAGAACCGTCGGAACATTCGTCGTACGGGTACGATTGCTGCAGCGGCTCTGGCTATTGCCCTGATTGTGGTGGGGCTGTTCTTCGAGATGCTGCCCAACACAGAACCTGTGGAGTTTGTGAAACCCGTGGAGGAACCTGTTGAGGAGAGTCTGTTGGACGAGGGTTTCGATCCCCTCACAGAACTGGGTCCCGATGCTGACTCAGCCACGATTGCCAAAGCCATTCAGGACTATATGATGAACGACTCCGACAAGGTGGATGAGAAGAAAATGCGTGAGTTTCAGGCTAAGGCCGAACAGATCTTCCGCAAGCAGTACACGAGGGAAGCCGACGCCATCCTCTCAAAGATCTACAACAATGAGCGGATGAACAATAGCGAGAAGAATTTCAAGGCCATGAGCGAGGAAGTGATGAGGGAACTGGTGGAGAAGCAGCGTGAACTGGCTGGCAATTCCTCGCTGAGTGATGAAACTGCCCAGCGTATCGCCTCTGAGATCATCGAACAACTCACCGAGAAGAAAAAGGCTGAACTGGCCAAGAAACCCAACTATGGTTTCCAGAAAGCAGAAGATAATGACTAATGTAATAAAATAGTATGAGATCAAGAACAGCAGATTGGTTTGAGTGCAAGATCCGTTATGAGAAAGTCATGGAAGACGGCTTGCAGAAGAAAGTCACAGAAACGTATATAGTGGATGCTCTCAGTTTCAGTGAGGCTGAGGAGCGCATCATTGAGGAAATGTCATCCTATATCAGCGGAGAGTTCAATGTTGTCGATATCAAGAAGGCCAATTACAAGGAAATCTTCTTCGCTGAACAGGACGCTGCCGACAAGTGGTACAAGGCCAAACTCCAGTTTATCACCATCGACGAGAAGACCGCCAAGGAGAGTCGCTCTAATATCTATTATCTCGTCAATGCCGGTTCGTTCAACGGCGCCGTGAAGAATATCGACGAGGTGATGGGTGGCACGATGACCGATTATGTCATTGCCTCAATGAGTGAGACGACCACGATGGATGTCTTCGAGTACAACAAGAAGGAACAATAAGTATGTTCGACGTTAAAGGTCATCTGCACGAGGTACTCGATACATTGCCACAGGGGGTTCGCCTTGTGGCAATTTCCAAGTACCACCCCAACGCGTATATCGAGGCTGCCTATGCCGAGGGACAGCGTATCTTCGGTGAGAGTCACGAACAGGAACTGCGCCAGAAGCATGAGTCGCTGCCGAAGGATATCGAGTGGCATTTCATCGGACACTTGCAGACTAACAAGGTGAAGTACATTGCACCTTATGTGTCGATGATAGAGGCAGTGGACTCCATCAAACTCCTGCGTGAAATCAATAAACAGGCCGAGAAGTGCGGGCGGGTCATCAATGTGCTGTTTGAACTGCACATCGCAGAGGAAAGCACGAAATACGGGCTGACTCTTGATGCCTGTCGCCAATTGTTGGACGATGGTGAGTGGCGCCAGATGCAGCATATCCGTATCTGTGGACTGATGATGATGGCCTCGTTTGTGGAGGATCGGGAACAGATCCGTCGCGAGATGCAGACCGCCCGAGATTTCTTTGACGAAGTAAAGGCTCACTATTTTGCCGATGACCCCGCTTTCTGTGAGCGTTCCTGGGGTATGAGTGACGATTATCCCGTTGCTCTCGAGACAGGAACGACGATGGTTCGCATCGGTACCGCTATCTTCGGTCCAAGAGTTTATTAATCACTCTTCACTTTTCTCGAAACAGGTACTGTCCCCGCTTCATCTTGCCCCAGTGTATCGCATGCTTCGGGCAGTGATGATAGCAGGCCAGGCAGTTCGTGCATCGTCCGTTGTGCTTCCAATGGGGCGGCGTGCCTTCGATATCGTCCACAGGACACAATTTGCTGCATAATCCACAACTGATACAGGCATCCTCATCCACCCATAGTTTGTCGTCCTTGATCAGGTGTTTGTTATAGTATCCGCCAATCACGTAAGTGTAAGTCCGTGGGATGGCACCTGTCACCAGTTCCTCCACACCCTCCTGTCGGCGACTGATCACGTCGATGATATGTGACATTCTCACCTTGGCAGCCTCAATCTTCTGCCGTTCCTTCTCGGGTGAGTCCAAGTGCAGGAACGAAAAACACACATTCGACTCCGGCATCACCACCGCAAAGCGAGCATCGGTATGCAGTCCCTTCCCACGGAGTTCCTTATCGAAGATGCGCATTGCAAAGCCCATATTGTCGCCACAAGTGGTGAGGGCATAGCAATAGCCCACATCCTTGAACGTAGCCCTACGGATAAACTCTCGGACAATCCGTGGCGGTTGCCATCCATGCGTAGGGAAACAGAACCCCAGCCGTTCGCTGTCTTCCAGCGTGTACTGGAGTCCGCTCTTCTTCATTTCGTCAGGGATAAAGTACAAAGTCTCTCCCGTGGCTTCTGCTAATTGCTTTGCCAACCATCGTGTATTGCCCGTGCCGGAAAAATAGAATATCATGCTGCAAAGGTAATAAAAAATGTTGAAAAAAGTCATTTATCGGATTTTTTATGTATTTTTGCATCGGCAAAATGCTAAAACAGATGTGATATATGAGATACTTTATCACTTTCAGTTACGACGGAGGACGGTATCATGGTTGGCAGATACAGCCCAATGGGGTGTCAGTGCAGGAGAAACTGGAATGGGCTCTCTCAACCCTGTTGCGTGAGGAGATCAGCGTGACAGGAGCCGGACGGACGGATGCTGGGGTGCATGCCAGGATGATGGTAGCGCACTTCGATGCTTCCGAACTGGACTGTGAGCAGTTGGCCTATAAACTGAACCGTCTGCTGCCCCAGGACATTGCTGTGCAGAAGGTGGAGACGGTGGATGACGAGATGCATGCCCGCTTCTCTGCCAAGTGGCGTACCTACCATTATTATATTCACACATGCAAGGATCCTTTCCTGCGAGCCTATTCCTGTGAGATACACTATCCGCTGGACTTCGCCGCGATGAACGAGGCGGGGCGGCGGTTGACGGACTATGATGACTTCGGGGCTTTCTGTAAGAGTGGAGCCGATGTGAAGACAACGCTCTGTCAGGTGACGAGGGCGGCGTGGATACAGACATCGCCTACGACATGGTATTTCGAAATTACCGCCAACCGGTTCCTGCGTAACATGGTGCGGGCCGTCGTGGGTACGATGATTGATGTGGGACGTGGACGGCTCACGATAGAGGAGTTCTGCAAGGTGATAGAAGGGAAGCGGCGCACGGAGGCAGGCGAGAGTATGCCTGGCAACGCCCTCTTCCTTGAAAAAATCGAGTATTAGACTATGTGGCTGATATTGGCGTTTATGTCGGCAGCGCTGTTGGGCTGCTACGATTCATTTAAGAAACACGCGCTGAAAGGGAATGCAGTGATTCCTGTGTTGTTTCTGAACACACTCTTTATGTCGCTCATCTTCCTGCCGTACATTCTGGTGAGTTTGCCAGACTGGACATGGGTGGAGCATAAATATATTGTGTTGAAGGCGCTGATTGTGCTGTCAAGTTGGATCCTCGGCTATTTCGGTATGAAGCATCTGCCCCTGACAATCGTTGGGCCTATCAATGCCACGAGACCCGTGATGGTGCTGGTGGGTGCATTGTTGGTGTTTGGCGAACGACTCAACGTGTGGCAGTGGATTGGTGTGCTGCTGGCAGTAGCCTCGTTCCTGTTGCTGAGCCGGAGCGGTAAGAAGGAAGGCATTGACTTCAAGCACGACCACTGGATCTATATGATTGTAGGTGCTGCGATACTCGGTGCCTTGAGCGGACTCTACGACAAATACCTGATGGCACCTGTGGAGAGTGGGGGTGTGGGACTGGACCGTATGATGGTGCAGTCGTGGTACAACATCTACCAGTGTGTGATGATGGGTGTGATGCTGTGGCTGCTATGGTGGCCGAAGCACGAACAGACAACACCATTCCACTGGTCTTGGTCCATCCTCGGCGTGAGTGTTTTTCTTTCCGCAGCCGATTTCCTCTATTTCTATTCGCTGAGTCTGCCAGACGCGATGATATCGATTGTGTCGATGATCCGACGGGGGAGTGTGGTTGTGAGTTTCGGGTTCGGTGCATTGATCTTCCACGAGCAGAACTTGAAGGCAAAGACCTTCGACTTGGCATTGGTGCTGCTCGGTTTGATCTTCCTGTATATCGGCTCGTGCTAATCCCTATAAATCCATTTAAGGAGGGAATTCATCCAGCGAATGGAGCAGCGGAACCAACGGAAGGTACTGACGGGCTTGCCACCGAAACGTAAAATAAATTCTCGGAAGGAATTCTTCTGGAACGGTAGTCCCACATCAAGGAAGTTGATGTGCTGGTAGCCGTGCTCGTGGGCATACTTGATAGCATGCCAGATGGTAACGGCATCAGGGTGCAGCGGCAGGTAGGTCTTGCGGCGGAAGGCAGAATACCAGAGGTCAGCATCCTCATCGCCATAGACGCAGGCCGAGCAGCCTATCACGTGGTTGCGGTATTTCGTGACGAATAGTTGGCAACGGTTACTTTCTCGGAGTTTGATAAAGAACTGGCTGTCAGGGATGTATCGCTTTGGCTTGAACCAGTGGTGATGGCGTAATAGTTTGTTGAATGCCTTCAGGTCGTCTTCTGTTTCCACCGTCTGACAAGTCACGCCACGCGAGTAGGCCATCTCGATGCGGTGCATCATCTTCTCCGTGATGCGTTCCTCTGGTGTCTTACTGTGCAGCGAGTTGTGGATACTCATCCAGTGCACGGGGAAGTAGTCGTTGTGGCGGAAGTGGCGGAAACCGAACATCTTCTGACTGAGGTTACTGACCTCGATGTAAAGACTTCTCTTGTTAAGTTTCTTCGTCAGTGCTGTCAGCATCTCACCGAACAGATCGTCCTTCTTGTAGTCACTCTTGGCATAGGTCCCTTCACCCATCACCCGACAGTGCATAAAGAAGAACGGGGGGAGAAAGGAGGTGCGGTAGCGGATTGTTGCCAATAGTTGGCTTACCACCTGTTCTGACTCATCGTAACAGACCACCATATAGGGTTTCATCTTGGGTGTGGAGGCGCTGATGAGGAAGAGTTGCCGACTGTGGAAGAAGTTGCTTTCCTCCACCTGCTGCAGTTCCTCCGCATGACTATATATGACGGTCTTGATTCCTTTCACGGCACAAAGATATGAAAAGAAAGTGAAAAGTGAATAGTGAAAAGTGAAAAATTTGCTGCCACCCTCCATTTTTTCACTTCTTTTTTGTACTTTTGCCCTCAAATTAAAAAGATACACTATGACAGAATTCAAAGATTTGGTGCAGTTGCGCCGTAGCCACCGTAAGTTTTCAGAACAGGAAGTTGATGCCGACGACCTGAAATTGATACTCCGTGCCGCCCTGATGGCACCCACCTCGAAGAGCCAGCGGGCCTGGCAGTTTGTGGTGGTGGAAGACAAACTCGACATGGAAAAACTCGCCGACGCGAAGAATATGGGAAGTCAGTTCTTAAAAGGTGCTCCTGTAGCCATTGTGGTGCTGGGTGATCCGATGCAGAACGACTGCTGGGTGGAGGACGGTTCTATTGCTGCCATCTCGATGCAGTATCAGGCAGAGGAGTTGGGACTGGGTACCTGTTGGATTCAGATGCGTGGTCGGGGCTTGGACGACGGGACGAGTGCCGACACCGTGATCCGTGGCATCCTTGACATCCCCGAGAATATGAACTGTCTCTGTATCCTCGCCGTAGGTCACTGGACAGACGAACGCAAGCCGCAGGCAGAGGACAGGTTGAAGTGGGAGAACGTGCATCTGAACGAATTTTGAAGGAAGAATATGATTAATTATGATCTGACAAAGATAAAGGCCATCATTTTCGATATCGACGGGGTGCTGAGTTGTGAGACCATCGGGCTCTCGATTGATGGCGATCCTTTGCGGACTGTGAATATCAAGGACGGCTACGCCATCCAGTTGGCGATGAAACTGGGCCTTCGTATCGTCGTGCTCTCTGGTGCCAGGGTCGATAGTATCCGTGTGCGCTATGAGGGTTTAGGGGTGCAGGACATCTATCTGGGATGCGCTGTGAAGATTGCGACCTACGATGCGTTTCTCCAAAAGTATGGTCTGAGCGACGAGGAGGTGATGTATATGGGCGACGACATTCCCGACCTGGAAATCATGCGCCGCGTAGGGTGCCCCGTCTGTCCGAAGGATGCCTGTCCGGAAATCAAGGAAGTCAGTCTGTATGTGAGTGACCGGATGGGCGGACACGGTTGTGGGCGCGATGTGATAGAACAGACCCTGCGTGCCCAGGGCAAGTGGGTGATGAATGCAAAGGCCTTCGGATGGTGACACCTTATCATATTATACTGGCGAGTAATTCCCCCAGGCGGAAGGAATTGCTGAGCGGACTTGACCTCGACTATGAGGTGAAGGTGCTGCCCGACATCGAAGAGAACTACCCCAAGGATCTGCCGACAGAAGAGATCCCGCTCTATATCGCCGAGGAGAAGGCAGCCGCCTACCAACAGATGATGGCAAATGATGACCTGATTATCACCGCCGACACGGTAGTGGTGCTGGGTGATGAGGTATTGGGGAAACCCGCTGACCTCAACGATGCGCGCAGGATGTTGCGTGAACTCAGTGGACGGACGCATCAGGTGATTACCGGTGTCTGTCTGATGACAAAGGACAAGAAACGGAGTTTTGCCGTGACTACCGATGTAACCTTCAAAGCACTCACTGACGAGGAAATCGATTACTATGTAGAGACTTATCAACCGCTCGACAAGGCGGGTGCCTACGGCATACAGGAATGGATAGGCTATATCGGCGTGACAGGATTGAACGGTAGTTATTTTAATGTGATGGGATTGCCTGTTCAGAGGATATATAATGAACTTAAAGTGTTCTAATCATACAAAAATCACATAATGATATACGATTTTTGCGCAAAATACTTGCGTATTTTTGTTGTTTTTGCTATATTTGCACACGATAACTAGTAATTTTAATCTATATTTATCATTTTCCATTTTAGAGGGGAACCCGTCTGAGAAGATAGGCTCCTCTTTTTTATTGGCGTCTTTTGAACTCCGAACAGGTGATGGCGGTGGCAATCGCTACATTCAGACTCTCTGCCGTGTCGCCCTCGCTGAAACAAGGAATCAAAAGGCGGCGGTTCACCCTTTGGCGGATGGCTTCCGAGATGCCGTTGCCCTCGTTGCCCATCACGATGATGCCCTCGTTGGAGAGTGTCTGCTGGTAAATGTTTTCGCCATCAAGCAGGGTACCGTAGACAGGGTAGGAGGGTGGCAGACTGTCGAAGAGCCGCAGTAGGTCAGTATAGATGATGTTCACGCGTGCGATGCTGCCCATCGTGGCCTGCACCACCTTCGGGTTGTAGGCATCAGCCGTGTCCTCGCTGCAATAGATGGTGTCGATGCCGAACCAGTCGGCAATGCGGATGATGGTGCCGAGGTTGCCGGGATCCTGCACGCCGTCAAGGGCAAGAGAAAGGTGAGAGGGGAGAGAGAGTACCTCAGCCGAAGTGTCTGGCAGACGGAATAAAGCCAGCACCTGTTGGGGGTGTTGGAGGAAACTGATGCGGCGCAGTTCGTCGTCGGTGACAGGGATCAAGGACCTGTCCCCCTGATCCCACTCTTCTGTGGCATACACCGCCACTGGTTGATACCGTCGCAGCAGGTCGCCGACCACCTTCGGTCCCTCAGCCACAAACACCCCTTCGCGCCGACGATATTTCTTCAATTCCAGTTGCCGGATGTACTTTATCTGGTTCTTGCTAATCATTTTTTCCCGTTTTGTTTGCAAAGATAGAAATAAATCTTTATCTTTGCAACTAATTTACAAGATAATTGATGAGGATACGCCGATTTTCCCCTGTTTTGACGGCCTGCGTGTGCGGACTCCTACTGGGTTCGTGTTCCGCTTCACGTGACCTGCCCGAAGGACAGTTGATGCTGAACAAGGTCAGTGTGGTGGCCGACGGCAAGTATCCCGACATCAATCCCTCACAACTGAAAAGTTATGTCCGTCAGAAGGGCAACTCACGCTGGTTCTCAGCGGTGAAGATTCCCCTCGGCGTCTATGCGATGGCAGGTGACGACAGCACGAAGTGGATCAACCGCACCCTGAAGTCGATGGGCGAGGCTCCCGTCATCTACGACACGTTGCAGGCACGGCTCTCGTGCGAGAGTCTTCAAAAAGCCTTGCAGAACAAGGGCTATCTCGATGGTCAGGTGGAACTTTTTGCCGATACGAAGGGCAAGAATCTCAATGCCATCTACGTGCTTCATCCTGGCACCCCTTATTATATACGACGGTTGAACTACGAGATACAGGACTCCGTCATTGCCCGGCTGTTGCAGTACGACCAGCACCAACTGCGGGAGAATACGAAACTCGATGTGGAAGCCCTGAACCAGGAGCGCTCACGCATTACGGAACTCTTGCAGAATCGAGGCTATTTCCGCTTCCATAAGGAGTATATCATCTATCGTATTGACACCCTGCAAGAGCAGCATCTGGCCGATGTCACTCTGGTGCTGCGACCTTATCGCACCAACAATTCCCCCGATACCCTGCACACCCGCTATGGCATCCGGCAGATCACCTATGCCAGTGGCGACCCGCAGGACTCCGTGATCCACCTGCGCCAGCACGTGCTCCGTGAAAACACATTCATAGAAGAGGGAAAGCCCTATTCTGCCGAAGGACTGCAAAACACCTATAACCACTTCGGACGCCTCGATGCCGTGCGCTACACGAACATCAGTTTCCAGCAGGATCCTGACAGTGCCCTGCTCGACGCCCACATCCAGTTGCAGACCAACAAACCTTCCACAATCAGTTTCCAGCCCGAGGGCACCAATACTGCCGGCGACCTGGGGGCTGCCGCATCGCTCACCTATCAGAACCGTAACCTGTTCCGGGGCTCCGAGGCTTTCAGCGTGCAACTCCGTGGTGCCTACGAGGCCATCAAGGGACTGGAAGGATACAGCAATCAGGACTTCATCGAGTACAGCGTGGAGAGCCGACTCCGTTTCCCCCGCTTCATCATGCCCTTCCTGAGCCGCGATATGCGTCGCCGTACCATCGCCACCAGTGAGGTGTCGCTGCTTTACGACGCACAGAACCGTCCCGAGTTCCACCGCCAGGTGCTCTCCGCAGGATGGCATTACCGTTGGAAGCCGCAGCGCCACCACGACCAGTACCAGTTCGACCTCATCGACCTGAACTATGTGTTTATGCCCTGGATCAGCGACACTTTCAAGAGGGAGTATCTCGATAATACCGGCAACTACAACGCCATCCTGCGCTACAACTACGAGGACCTGTTTATTATGAAGACCGGCTTCGGCTACGGCTACAACAACGGGACGGTAGCCATCAAGGTGAATATCGAGACGGCGGGCAACCTGCTCAGTCTCGGTAGCAAGGTGTTCGGGGCGGAGCGCGACGACGAAGGGCATTACCGCGTGTTCAATATCGCCTATGCCCAGTATGTGAAGGGCGATGTGGACTTTACCCGGCAAATCCTGTCGTACTACAATAGCCAGTTGGTGTTCCACGTAGGTCTCGGCATCGCCTATCCCTACGGCAACAGCACCATACTGCCCTTCGAGAAGCGCTACTTCTCCGGTGGTGCCAACAGCGTGCGCGGATGGAGCGTCAGGAGCCTCGGCCCTGGGCGCTACCGCGACAAGGATGGTAACATCAACTTCATCACGCAGACCGGTGACCTGAAACTCGACCTGAACCT
>JAFWTK010000129.1 GCA_017518935.1 Prevotella sp. | reverse complement strand
TCTGGTCTACACCGACTTTATCAACAGCAACGACGTGCAGATCCTCAATGCCGACACCACCATGATCAGCGTCAGCAAGGTCTACGCCGATAAGATGGGTATCACGGACTTCGTGAATCACCCCATGGGTATCTGGCAGAAATTTGAGGAACTGGCTTACCTGCGCCGCGCCACAGCACAGCGTCTTGAGGGCGACAGGTATATCCTGAACGTGGTTCCTTCGGACCTCGTAGAGATTGTACAGGACGGTGAGGTGAACATCAACACAGGCCTCTTCCTGGATCCCAGCAAGGCAGCAACGACACGCTCTGCCAACGGCGGTGGCTTCGGAGCCCAGTATGTTGACAACAGCGGTACGATTCACCCGATGGCCGTTTATCTCCAGCCGGAGAACATGACACGTGGCGGCTCGGAGTACATGGTGTTCTCACCCGAGGACGTGCTCTGTCCCTCTGCTACCCGCAGCAGCAGCAGCATCGAGGATTTCTTCACCCAACTTATCATAGGTGTTGTTGACGGTCTGTCAAAGGGTGACACCGATCTCGGCGTATCGTTCAATACCGGAGCCAAGTGCAGTCTGGTGAAGCTCAGCCCCACCCTCAAGAAGGATTTCAAGATCGAGTGTGGCAAGGAGAGTGGCGACACCATCACCATCGGTGTCAACTGCGGAACGGACTTCGCACTGGGCGCACGCGTCAACCTGAGCGTCTCTCATAACAAGGTGAGCAACTTCGAGACTGCTTTCACTGGCTCCTTCGCCTTCACCCCAAAGGTGACTGTCGGCAGCAGCAAGAAACTGGAAGTTCCCGAGGACAAGGCTACCTTCGAACTCGCCCCGCTCCCCAAGATCGCATTCACCATCCCCGTCATGGGTGTCCCCGTGCCCATCGTGCTTAACAACCACGTCGATCTGAAGTTCAACGCAGGTGTCGAGGGTAAGATCTACGCAGGCATCCAGTACCAGTTTGAGTCAACCTTCGAGGCAGGTGTGAAGTACGACGGCAAATGGCACCCCATCGCCAACGGTGAGATCACGAAGAGCAAGGTGAAGTTCATCACCCCACGTGCCGACATTCACGCTGAGGCTGGCGTAGGACTGTTCTTCTGCACTGACGCACTGATCGGCGGCGTGGCTGGCCCAACAGCAAGCATCGGTCCGAAACTCGGCGGCGAGATGGACATGTCGTTCGCACCGTTCGATGAGATCCCCTTCAAGTTCGACGCAGCCATCAAGATCGGTTTCGGTGGCGAGGTGGGTGGCAAACTCTCCATCATGGGATACGACCTTGGCAAATATACCTGCCCCATCACCATCGGCCCGGAATTCACACTGTGGGAGTACTCAAGTTGGAAGAAGGACAACGACGAGAGCGAGAACTCATTCTACTTCAACGACATGACCAAGAAGGCCAATGCAGAGGCTGCCGCCGCCAAGGCTGAGAAGGCTGCAAAGGAAGCCGAGGAGAAAATCCGCAAGGCCAACGAGCCCGAAAACAAGAAGCAGTTCTGGTACTTCAAGGAGTATATCCGTCGTGACAGTGAAATACAGAATCAGTTATACCAACTGAACTTCCGCCTCAGGAATGATCGTGGCTTGGCAAACAGAATCTATGATACGGCTCTCAATGATACTTACGAATACGCAGTATCCACCTATACCATCATCAAGCCGGAGCACTTCGAGAAAATGAAGACCTATCTATACAATCATATCTACGAAGAAAGTAAAAAAGCAGGTCTCTGATGTAGAACTACCAATAGTCGCTGGGACAGGTACTTGGGTATGACGGCTGCTATGACTCAGGTACCTGTCCCCAAACGCACACGGGGTCAGGAACGCTGTGTATTCAGTTTATTATACTTACCACTGATAGGGCGATTTGTTAGGATCAACGGGGAGCGATGCCTGGAGCAGTTGTTGGCGGCGAGGGAGTTGATAGACCTTCATCAAGGGCTTCACGTATGGGCGTTTTTGATTGTTATTCTGTGTCATAGTCATGTCCTCCTTGCATTTACTTAACAACATACTTGCGTCCGTCCTTCACATACACTCCCTTCTGGGTGGGCAGAGCCGAGAGCCTGCGACCATCGAGCGAGTACCATACTTCATCCGATGGACCCTGAGCCTGTCGAAGGACACTTTTCACTTCACGAAGTGATGTCGTCTCGCCCTCATCGAAGCCGACGAAGCTGCGTGCGCCAGTGAGTGTTTTGGGAACCTCCAGATGCGCCTTGTTCGGGTCGAGCGTCGTAGCAGGGGTTGTGAGCGACCCGTCGAACAAATAAAATCCCATCGGCCCCTTACCATCTGCGCCTGCCGACAGTGTATAGATAAAGTAGTCCGTTGGCATCGTTGAGCCACCCTTCAGGTCGTTGTCTTCGTATTCGTACTCGAGTTGTGATTGAGATGTCTGTTCTAACATGATTTCTTCCGCTGTCGTGGCTTTCAGCATCACGGCCTGCCCGGCATTGATCACCGAGCCGTTTACCTTTGTCAGCGTCACTTTGGGCATGGTCCCGTTGTACACGCACTTGGCCTTATAGATCTCCACATTCTGCGTGTTGATCTTCATGTTGTTCGTAGGATGGTAGTAGGTGCACCAGTATTCGCCCGCCTTGCCTGGGTTACTATGCACTTCTATGCTGGTTGAGGCAACGCTGATGGAAGGGTCCTCTCCCGTAGTACTTGTTCCTGTAGTACCGGTTGTTTCGGATGACGTTCCGCGCTCATTATTCTCAAAAGTACAATCAGTCACCGTAATGCCAATTAAAGAATTATTGTTTTTAGTTATCCCATCATCATAAATGTTATGATTGAAGGTGGTACTCTCAATGGTTATAGTACCATTATTATTATAAATAATACAACTACCATCTCCAGTCAATTTATTATCTTTAATCGTAGAGGCTTTAATAGCAACAGTTCCTTCATTAACGACAATCACTCCGATTGCTGCTGGCATTTCAACATTGCTAATGGTAGTATTATCGATAGTAAGATTTGTATTATCATCATCTACATAGATAACACCCGTAATCGTCAGATTACTGATTGAAATAGTAACGCCATCTTTGACGGCGAATAAAGGACTACTGCTGGGTCCTTTAATCATCACCCCAGCCTGACTTTCGCCCTTTATTGTGAGCGATTTAGACGGTTTAATTGTGTATGTCTCATTATATACACCATTCTTGATGAATATCGTTTCTCCACCGGTAGCGGCATTGACAGCAAAAAAAATGGACTTGTATTGTCCCCCGCCGTTGCAATCAACGACAATTTGATCGCCTTCACCAGCCCACGCCGTCTGTGCGGTCATCGTGAGCAACATCAAGAGCAGCGCAGAGATTTTTCGCCTTGCGCCAGACATCATCCCTGCCGCCCGATGGAAAATGTTTTTGATTGTAGTATTTGTTATCATATCCATGTTGATTAATTCTGGCTGCAAATTTACAAAATATCCCGCTCATTCTGAATGAAACGGGAATTATTTTGTAGTTAAAGATTGTTATTCAATCCTATGCACAATTGCTCACAAAGTGTCAGAAACCTATTCATAGTCATAGTAACTATGACTATCCAAAATAGCCTTTGAAACATTTGAAACATTTGAAACATTTCTTTACTTGATCACGACTTTTTCTCCATTCCTGATATAGACTCCCTTCTTCGTAGGCTTGTCTATCTTTTGGCCGTTGAGCGAGTACCATCTGTCGTTGCTGTCGTCGGCGGTTGTCACGCTATTGATGGCAGTTGGCGGATCATCAGACGGATCATCAGATCCTGGCCCATCGCTTCTCTCGAGGACGTTCAGCAGATACATGGCTGCCGCTGCGATGTAGTTATCGTTACCCTTGAAGATAGCCCATATCTCAGCGACGCCGGCACCCGTCAGTGTCACCACACCGTTCTGATCGACGGTGGCCACATCGGGATTACTACTCAGATACTCGACCGTGAGGCCGTAAGGGTTCTGTAGTTCGGGAGCCTGGAAGGATTCGCCTAACACCGCCTTGATCTCTGAGACGGGGAACGCTATTCCCGTGTCCATCTTCTGGATGACGGTCAGCAGATACATTGCCGACACACTCTCGAATAAATTGTTACCCTTGAAGACGGCCCATATCTCGGCTACGCCAGGGCCTACGATTGTCACCATGCCTTCCTGGTCGACGGTGGCCACCTTGATATTACTGCTCAGCCACTCGATAGGCAGATTGTAGGGGTTCTGCAGTTTTGGCAAAGCGATAGCCTCACCGATAACGGCCTTTACGTCGGCCGATGTGAAGGCTATACCCGTATTATTTTCCTTGGCAGGTTCCTCCTTTTTTTCAACGGTGAGTGTACCTTTATCATAGACGATATCATAATTGCTGGAGGTGAGACCTTCGGGCATGATGGTGTAAGTGCCGGCATCGGCACCCTGTCTATATTCGCAGTTGAAAGCGAGTTCGCCGCCGAGGACGCTGGCAGATTCATCATTCACAAAACCATCATAAGTAACCGTGTACTCTGGTGCCTCAGCGCCTTGAGTAATCGTCATATCATTGGCCTTCACGAAAAGTCTGGCCTTGGCGATGGTGGCGCTGACGGTCTTGGCCTCCACAGCGTTGTGATTGCCGTCAGCCACGACGGTATAATACACGGTGTATTCTTTAGCATCTGTGCCCGTTGGAATGGCTTTATCGTAGGTCTTACCGTCAAGAGAGTACTGCATCTCGCCGCCGTCAGCCGATCCTGCGGTAATGAGTGCCTGGGCTGTGCCTGTATAGACCAAACCGTCGACAGCCTTCGGAGCCGTCACAGTAGCATCGCCATTGCCAACAGTCAGCGTACCAGCCTTAAACGTGATGTCGTAATTATCTGCGGTGAGGCCGCTGGGCGTGATGGGGTAGGTGCCTACATCGCTACCCTTCTTATAGTCGCAGGCGAAAGCAAGCTTGCCGCCGAGGACGCTGGCCGTCTCTTTGTTGACGAAGCCCTCATAGGCAACCGAATACTCGGGCACCTCGTCGCTATAGGTAATCGTCTCATCTTGGGCCGTCACCGTCAGTTTAGCCTTGGCGATGGTGGCGCTGACGGTCTTGGCCTCCACAGCGTTGTGATTGCCGTCGGCCACGACGGTATAATACACGGTGTATTCTTTAGCATCTGTGCCCGTTGGTATGGCCTTATCATAGGTCTTACCGTCAAGAGAGTACTGCATCTCGCCGCCGTCAGCCGATCCTGCGGTAATGAGTGCCTGGGCTGTGCCTGTATAGACCAAACCGTCGACAGCCTTCGGAGCCGTCACAGTGATATCGCCTTTTTCAACGGTCAGTGTTCCTTTTGCGAAGGTGATCTCATAATTATCCGAAGTGAGGCCGCTGGGCGTGATGGGGTAGGTGCCGGCGTTGCTACCCTTCTTATAGCCGCAGGTAAATGCTAGTTTGCCGCCGAGGACGCTGGCCGTCTCTTTGTTGACGAAGCCCTCATAGGTAACCGAATACTCGGGCGCCTGGTCGCCAAAGACAATCTTATTATCCTCTGCCGTCACCGTCAGTTTAGCCTTGGCGATCTTCACGATGATGGAACCCTCTTCCGAATCATCGAATTGGTTGGAGGTTCCTACAACCTTATAATAGACGGTATAATCATCGGCGTTTGTTCCCGTAGGGATGGTTGTACTATAGGTGCCCTTGTCACCCACCTTATACTGCATCTCGCCGTTCGTGCCCTCGCCTGCGACGATCAGCTCCTGAGGCTCACCTGTATATGTATAGGTCTGCGAATTGGCCGTTGGTGCCTTCTTCACGACAGCCTTACCTTTTTCTACGGTCAGCGTGTAGGAATCTGATGCGGAGTTCCAGTTGTCATCACCATCGTATTTGGCCGTGATCGTTGTCTTTCCGAAGGCTACGGGTGTGATGTCGCCCGTCGATTTATGAACCGTCGCCGTATTGGGATCTTTCGACTCATAGGTCACAGTGATGCCTTCCGGTGCCGTTTTCAGCGTAGGCATTTCGAACTCCGATTTCTTTCCGAAGGTGATGGTGGCCGATCCTGGCGTGAATTTCAGCGTAGGATCAGCCTTATCGATGACGAAGGTCAGCACGCTGAGGCCATTATTGCCTTTTCCCGTCAGCTTACCATCATATTTACGGATTCCCTCCAAGGTGATCTTACCTGTGCCGGCATCAATGTTGTCTGCATACGTCACCGTAAAGTCTGTGTTCTCCGTCAGCGTTGTGTTACCTAATGCCAATGTGACCGTAGGTTCGAAGGTCGCTCCGGTATATATGTAATGTCCGTCGGTTCCCGGTCCCTTCTCGATGCTTATATTATAATTCTTCGTGATACTCGTCCTTTTGTGGAAGTTAGCCGTGATCTCGTAGTCATACTCATCACCGGGTACGGTGAATGTGTACTTGGTCTCCCCGCTGGGGTCGGCAGTAGCATCCTTAGCCGTGATTTCCAACCCCATATTGATATTGGGAGTACGTGTCTGAGCCTGACTTCCATCGATGGTCTTGATGACGATCAGGTCGTCTGGATCATCCAATGAAAAGTAATACCCGCTCTTAGGCGTTATAGTAATCTCTCCGTTTCTATATGATACGCTTCCGGGAATATCCGCGGAGTTAGTAATCTTAATGCCGTCGAGTTTGTAGATTACTGAAATATCAACTCCTGCCACAGTTCCTAAGGATACCAGGAGCAGGGTTACAATCACCAATATGTTTTTAATCATCTGTTTCATATCTCTTACTCCTAATTATTTGTTGTTGATAACTGTTTTCTTTCCGTTCAGGATATAGAGTCCGGTCTTGGTGGGCTTTTCGATGCGGCGGCCCTGCAGGTCGTGCCATTGCGCGTCAGCCTCATTATCCATTATCAATTTTCCATTATCCATTGAAACGATTCCTGTCGTTTCATCCTCGCCTATGATGTTGTAGAAGCCACGCGTGCCAGCGTTGGTAGTGGGGCTGAGGTCGAGATAGTTCTTGCCAGAGGGGATCTGACTGCCAGCTGTGGCCTTTACGTACATGTCGTTATAAAGCACATACAGACTACTTTCTGTGGTAACGGAGATATCAGCAGTGGCGTGCTTCAACAGGTTGCCACCAGGAGCAGCGCCTTCGGAAGGAACTTTGGTAAAGC
>JAFWTK010000128.1 GCA_017518935.1 Prevotella sp. | reverse complement strand
GACGGGTGCAGGACATGAAGGAACTCTCTCGTCTGCGCTCCGACCAGATTCAGCATGTCGATGTGGTGCAGAACCCCGGAGCCCGCTATGCCGCCTCGGTGAAGGCCGTGGTGCGCATCACGCTGAAAAAGGCACAGGGCGAAGGTCTGAGTTTCCAGAACAGCACGCAGTTCATGTACCAGTACGGCGGTTCGCTGAACGACATCTTCACCGCCAACTACCGCATGGGTGGGTTTGACGTGACGGGCTCGTTTTGGGTTGGCACCTATAATCACTATAAGGGTTTACAGGTCAACGACATGCTCTACTATGTCGGGCCGAATCAGGTGACGGGTCACTCCACCCAGGAGATCAGACATCCTTGGCACGCATGGTCGCCACAGTTGCAGTTAAACTATATGGTTAATGAAAACCACACCTTTGGTGCTTACTACAAATACGACCGTACACCCAGTGGCGAGACGAAAGGCGACTATCTGACAGATATGTTCGAGAATAATATTCTGACAGAGCACTCCGTGAGCGACATCTGGCAGGACGAGAGCATCAGGAAGCACATTTTCAATGCCTATTACAATGGCAAGGTGGGGAATCTGGGTATCGACCTGAACATCGACGGACTCTTCGATGACACCAAGACGCCAGGTCGCACGACAGAACAGACAACTGTTGTAGGAGCCACCCCCGTAAACCGCACCATCGAGAACAATACTGACAACTCCAACAACTTCTGGGCCACAAAACTCATCTTTACCTACCCCATATTAAAGGGTAATCTCTCTGTTGGAGGCGAATACAGTTACAACCACCGTACGGATGCCTACACATACCAGGCTTCCGATTACGTACCCGTGAAGGCCACAGATACAGAGATCAACGAGAAGTCGGCAGCGGCCTTCGCCGAATACGGCCGGCAGTTCAGCAAGGTGTTTGCCCAGGTTGGTTTGCGCTACGAGCACTTGAAGAACGATTACTTCAACTTCGGCCAGCGTGAGAACGAGGTGTGCCGCAACTACGGTGACTGGTTCCCCACCGCTACCCTTTCCGCTCCCATCGGAAAGATGCAACTAAGCCTGTCGTATCGTCGTGATATTCAGCGACCGGCCTACTCCAACCTCACCAGTTCGACAATCTACATCAACCGTTACACCTACCAAAGTGGAAACCCCTATCTGAAGCCAACCTACATGCACAGTATCGTGCTGAATGCTAGTTACAAGTGGGCGAACCTCTCATTGAACTACGGCCGCAACAAAGATGTCGTCACGATGTCAACCGAACCTTTCCCCGGTTCCGAGGATCCGCTCGTCAGCCTCGTGAGACCCATCAACAGCGCTGATGACTACGACCAGTTCTCCGTCAACCTCTCGGCGATGCCCACCATCGGCAAGTGGCATCCTATGTGGTATGCTTTTATGCTGTTCCAAAACTACAAGTCGCCGACGGCTGACGGTTCTTTATTGACACTGAGCCGTCCGTACCTTACGTTCGTCTGGCAGAACGACATCGAACTGCCGAAGGACTTCCGTCTGCACGCTGCAGCCCAGTGGGCCAACAAGGGCGACTACAACAACAATCGCATCATCTCCAACCGCTTTAATGTTGAACTCGGCATCCAGCGCGACTTCAATCTCCGCCGTCTGGGACTGCTGACGCTCGATGTGCGCTGCGTTGACATCTTCAATACCAATAAGACCGATGCTACCATCTACGGCTTCCGCGAACTGAGCGTCCACAACCCTGCCCGCCGCACCTTCCTCATCGACCTCGTCTGGAAATTCAACGAGGCTCGCTCGAAGTATCGCGGCTCAGGTGCCGGCGAGAAGCAGAAAGCAAGAATGTGATAAGAATATCCCTGAAAATTTTGCAGACTCTGCAACTATGTGTATCTTTGCGGTCGAAATAATAAAAAATAAAGTAGAACAATGAATATCCGTTTAGAACAACCCAAAGATTATCGCGAGGTAGAGAACCTTACGCGTGAGGCATTTTGGAATGTCTATCGTCCTGGATGCACGGAGCATTACGTGCTCAATCAATATAGAACCAATCCCAATTTCATTCCAGAACTTGACTTGGTGATGGAGGATAGAAATAAGATCATAGGTCATGTAATGTTCTCGAAGGCCGAGATTATCCTTGAAGATGGAACACTCTACCCTTCTTGGACATTTGGCCCTATCAGCATCCACCCCGACTATAAGCGCAAGGGCTATGGGCTCAAGTTGCTGCAGTATGCTTTGGGAAAGGCTAAGGAGATGGGAATCGGCCTGCTACAGATGGAAGGAAATATTGAATTCTACAAGCACGCAGGTTTCAATCTTGCCTGCAAGATGAAGATTCACTATCACGCTGAGCCCCGTGATTCCGAAGTGCCTTATTTCCTCGCCCAAGAACTGATACCTGGCTATTGGGGCCATCGTGAGGGAACCTATTGCCCACCCAAGGGCTATTTCGTGGCCGATGTGAATCCTGAGGCCTTCGAGGCTTACGAGGCAACCTTCCCGCAAAAAGAAAAACTCCGCCTGCCAGGACAATTAGGATATGAGGAAAATAATTACTATGGCTATAACGAGCGAGAGACTGAGGCAGACGTTTTCTGAGGGTGGTGCGCAGGAGATATGTCGGGAAGTCAGGGCTACAGGCGATTTCCTCGGTTTTGCACGGCGGTATGTCTTTGATTCGGACTATCGCGTGGCGAGGAGTGCTTTGTGGGGACTGACCAAAGCCACCGGCAAGGAGTTATTAGAATTGCAGGTGATACGCAATGAACTGATAGACCAGGCCATGCAGACGGAAAATTCGTCTGTCAGGCGATTGACGCTGAACATCATCGAGCGATTGAAGATGGACGAGGAAGATTTGCGGACCGACTTCCTCGACTTCTGTCTCGAGCACATGGTCAGCATCGAGGAGTTTCCTGGTATCCAAACGCTCTGCATGAAACTCGCTTTTCGCATGTGCAGTTTCTATCCTGAATTGATGTACGAGTTGAAGCGCACCCTTGAAGCGATGGAGATAGATTATTACAAGCCCGCCATAAAGTGTCTGCGCAAAAGAATTCTCAACGGGCGTTATCGATAAAATGAATTAACAATGGAAACAAATCGTATCATATTGCGCCCTTGGCAAGAAAGTGACGCCGAGACGCTG
>JAFWTK010000127.1 GCA_017518935.1 Prevotella sp. | reverse complement strand
CACACCACGCGGTTGCTGCCAAGGTGGTCTTTCAGATAATAGTGATATACCGGCGTGGAACCGCTCAAGGTGATGTAGCCGCCGTCGATGAATATATATAAAGGACCATAGGTATAGAAATAGTTGGCAGAGTGGTAGAACGTGACACCACTTGTCAAGTCGCCATAAGTCGTGCTGAGCCTCTCGCCAGCCGCATTATACGCATATTCAGCCGAGTTTCCGTTTCCTAATCTCATACACTGCGGCAAATTTAGCAAATTATATTGAATTGACAAAATATTTTTATTTAAATCTTTCGTCATATTGCCATTTGGGTCGTAAGTATATTCATTTGACTGGCTGGCACCATCCACGAAATTGAAAGCACCGTTATAGGTAGGGTCATTCACAGAATCATCAATCCTGGTCACCTGATTACCAGCATAGATGAATGTCAGGTTGTCGATGAGTCCATAAGAACCGCCATCCTGAAGTCCCTTACGGGTAAGCGTCAGGATATTGCCGTTCTTGTCGTATGTGTAACTGGTGCTGTAACGGTTCCTGTTTGTCTGAAGGCTCTCCGATTCTCCGTAGGTTGCCGAGGTCAGGCGGTTCAAGTTGTCATATACGAAATCATACCCGCGGGTTGTACTCGAAGATGTCAGGCTCCACGTGAGACGGGAGATGTTGCCATTGAAGTACGGACTGGGCGAATTATGATAGTACAGGTTCTCAGAAAAGTTGGTCGAGGAAAGCCCCGTCATCCAGTCGCGTATGTTGTAACAATAACTGACCGTTTCCGCATTGTTCATCAGTGCTTTGCTTGAAACCCTGCCGATATTGTCGTATTCCAGCGAGTAGAGTGTTACCTGGGCATTGTCGTCAAACTTGTGCTTGACGGATGTCAACTGGTCGGAAGTGTCGTAAGTATAGGTGTATATCTCCGTATGTGGGGTCTGTGCGTATGATGAATGGATATGCTTATGGTTAAGTTTCTTACCGGTAAAATGATTGTACAGTATATAGTCGTCATCGTTGCCTGACCTGATGTTGGTTGAGCGCCGCTGTATCATCTCGCCATATTCATTATAGTACATGGCAGTCACCTCGTACGATGACGGGTCGTTCAGATGGTGAACGCGGCTGCCGGTCTGTAAACCCTTGGCACTGGCGTATGACGACTCATAGCCATTGGTGCTGTTGAATCCCACCTTGCTGCTCTCCGTACTGGTCAGGAAGGAATAGTCATCATAGAAGGTCTCGAGCAATGGGGTCTTCACGCCAGATGAAGTCTTCGTTCCCATTACCGTCTGACGTCCAACATTGTCATATTGATAATAGGTGGATATAATATCCTCACACATGTTTCCGTCCTGCATCTTAACGAGACGGTTGTTTGTGTCATAGGTCATGGTGACATAGTCGCATCCCGGTAGTCGCTTCTTCGTGCATCGAGCACGGCCGTCGTACTCATAGTAGTAGCAATACCGTTTGATATAAAATGAGTTCATGTTCCATGTGCTTCCTGTCAGATAGCCACTGGCCTTTGGAGGCAGCACATAACGCAGGTCGCCCCGGTAGTCGTAGACATAGTAGGTGTCGTGGTTACCGTCACGCCTTTCCATCACCGTCCTGCCCTGCATATCCTTGTATACCCTGCTGACATGGTTGTCCTCATCGGTATACTGCTCCACAAAGAGTTTCCCTTCGCCATAATAATCGCTTTGTGACAAAGTGTTGCCTGATATCATGTATAACTTCACCTCATTAGCATTGTTCAGTAGATATGACACCCGGTTGAACCTGCTGTTGGTATGCCAAGGGTCGCCGGGTCCCTTTTCAATAGTAATTCTATCAAGGACATCATAGGTAAAGGTTGTGGAGCGGTGCGTGTCGTTGTATATCCAATTGAGGCTCGTACTGTATTCGGGCGATGTGCTTCCGTATGCCGCAATACTCTGCTCCGACACTCTGCCACAATAATCATACTGCTGACGGGTGTACACATACTTCCCGCCATTACCAAGGCTGTTTGTCGCATTCAGCGTCGGACGGCCCATACCATCGTAATATTGCACAGTGGTCACCTTGCCACCATTGCCATTGATGAAAGTCTCGCTTTTCACGAAATTCTCCGAGGTTGTCTGCGCTATGGTACAACATGACGGCACCAGGGCATACAGACAGACTATAACTGTTTGATAATAGTTCCTTTTCATACCTTATTCATTTCTTCTATAGTTATATTGGAATTGGTTAGATATAATACCATTGTGGTCTGTAATTTTAATCAGCCGTGCAAAAGAATCGTAGTCATACGTGGTGGTTTCACCATTCGGGGCTATTATCCTGACGACTCCGACATAGGGGTTATGTTCATAGATCGTAACAAGAGCGCCAGGGATTTCTGAGAGTGAATTATATAGTGCCGAGGATGTCATCGAGGGAGTCGCTGCTTTCTCAAAATTGTCCCAGTTTGCCATGCTTCCAAAAGACCATTGTACCAGAGTAGAGTATGCACCTCTGATAACAGCAACAGGAAGTGTGCTTCTGTATCCCCAAACATAAGTTGTTGGATTGCCATATTCTACTATCGTGCGAGGCTTGCCAAGACTATTATAGGTAAATGATTTAATAATCTCATAGTTTGTATAAATACTGCTGTCCACGTTTGACAATGCGAAATTGCTTCGTGTCAGACCTGTCGCATTCAGCGAAAAGATATAAGTAGGAAGGCCACTTGTAGTATATTCTGTACGCTCTGCGTCAGCCACGTACTGAGTCCCTCCATAATCTACAGACTTCACCACTTCCATCGGTACGTTGATAATATGGTTATTGCTTAAGTTCGTGGCAACACTATAGTTGGTATAGTCTGTAGGATAGAGGATTTCTGTCTGGATATATTCGCCTGAGCGTGATGTACTCTCCCTAATCAATGCCTCCTGATGATTCATTTGATTATAAGTCACCTCACGGGTGATGGACAAGGCATTGTTGTCAACATAATCACTGCTTGTCGTTGTGATGTTGTCTATCGAAAATTGTACCGACGGGTAGAGATATATCATCATACACCCACCATTAAGTACGTCGGCATAGGCATTAAAAGAATTGACTGCATTGCCGCCTGTAACATTCGATGGACCATAATAGACATTCTCCACGACGGCATTCCTGAGGCGTGAAGAGACACAGTTCATCTGATAGGTATTATGAACCTTATGAACTAATTGCCCGTCGCTGTTGTAGTCATACTGGTCTGTCAGCATACCATTGAGTGGATTCTCTATTCTTCGCATGAAGTCCCACATGGACCCATTGCTCCATCGCTGATTGTTATATTCAAACACTGTCTTTCCGTTATTGTCCGACCCACTGCTCTTGGAAACGGCCACTCTACTATAACAGACACCATAAGCCGCAGGAGGCGCGAGATTGTCACCGCTTGCCATCCAATATCGGATTTCCGAAGGAGCGGGAGGATATACCGAAACTCCGTTGATAATCTGAAACTGACCATTCTGGTATATCAGCAATTTTTGGCGGGCAAAGATGGCTGGTGCCATCAATTGTCCAGACGACTTGGTACTATTTTCTTGTGTATACGTGTAACTCGTGGTCGTGGTAATACCGTCGCTGACATGCCTGATGGATTTGATGCGGATTCCTGCGCCCTTGGTTTCAAAGTCTGGATGCACCATAAAATGAGCCGATATTTCATAAAAGGCAGCCGGATATGTCGAGTTACTAAGGTTCGGTGTCAGAAGTCTATATTTGCCCGGACTAAGTGTTATTCTAAATGTCTTATTCAGGACTCCAGTCGATGCGAGGGTGTCAACAGTGAGCAAGGGATAGGGGGATGTCGATTCTATCTGATTCCCGTAGTTTACATACTTTTGGATTAATACAGGATTCGAAGAGAGTATCTGCCAGTAAGACGCTGACTGCTGGTCACTCTTTACGTATGCGACCTGTAAATCAAATTCTGCCGCTGTGCTGACCGTAAATATATGCTCTCCATTATAGAGGTTGGTACCAGAGGGATTATAGTTGGGAGTATTGCATGAATAGACCGTAAATGGGGTAAACTGAAGGGACTTGCTTGTTCGGGCTGCGTCAAAATAGTCATAGTTGCGGAAGGTGTTTGCCTCATATTCAAAATGGGCTGTTGCACCAGTAGGATAGGTCATGGAGGTCAACATTCCTGCCTGTGCGTATGCTGCATTCGGACGACGGTCTGCGCCGTGCGTACTCAAATAGGGGTCTGGGTAATTCAAGGCGTTGTCATATGTAATCATATCCCATCCCTTTGGTATCAATGTGTGATAAAAACCGTAATAACTTCCCATGCCTGTATTATTTTCCTTCCCATTGTAATAGCCCCAGTAATCTATAGCCGCAGAGGCCTTACAAGGAAGTGTTATGTTTGAATAGTTAAATAAATAGGCAGGTTTCTTTTTGACTGTGGATTCTTCGACGGTCTCTTCCCATAGCGAGTCTAGTTTCAGGCGATAATACATGAAGTCGTCATTATTGTTGAACCAACTATTGTACGTTGTTGTTCCAAGCAGGTCTTTTACAACATTTCCGCCTATAGTATTATGGGGAAAATAACTATACTGAAACCTGAATCTTTTCAATAGTTGATCAGTTCCGTTTGCCAGTTTTTTATATATCTCTATATTATTTAGGCTATAGTCAATACCTCTAATATCTTGTCTGGCTGTTGTGTTCAGGTTAAACTTGATTTTCATTTCATATTCCTCATCGCCATCTTCATCTACAGTGATGTTGTCCAGACGCATCGGTTGAAAATTATAATAAGGTGATAATTTTCTAAGCACCCTACTTCCGCTTGTTCCAACATTATCAAGTCTGGAAGTCATGGATATATTTACTTCATCTATTAGCGGATTAGCAGGATAATCATTGCTAAAAATTTCTTCACTTACCTTATATACAGGGCGTGTAACGCCATAGTTTCGATAAGCAAATCTTATCGTTTTTCCCGTTGGAGAAATGATCTTGGTCAAATAGAAGGTCCTGTCGTAATGAACAAGCGAAGGATTGACATTCGATCCTTCAGGATAACCTTGTTCCATCGTGAAAAATTCATATACGATGCCATTGCCATCAGTAATGACAGGACTGGTACAACTTCCTGAAATTTTGAAACCCTCCGCATTACCCGTTATAAAGAATTCGTCTTCCAATCTATCCCAGATGAAACTCAGATGATGTCCGAGGAAATTGGCATTATAAGTAGGGGATTCGCCATTGCCGTATGTCAGGATCTGACCATACAGTTGATAAGGTATGTCATTGGGGAGGTTTGTCGTGTCAATAGGCTCTTCTGTCTTATTAAACCATTCCCTACCATATCCTCCACGTATAGGATGGAATCCATCGAACTTGTAGAATATCCTATAGTCATAACTTCCTCCATTAGAGTATGCTCTTGTCATGGACAAATGATTGAGCACATGTCTCCATGCGCATTTGTATGATCCAGAAATACCATTTAACTGGTCTAAACTATTTGAAAGCCTTGTGGTTATGGCTCCCCCAGCATTCAGCATCCAATTGAGGCCCACCCATGTGGCTTCTTGATCCACACGGATGGCAGAACCTAGATAGTCAAGACTGATGGGCACTTTCAGATTGCCACACTCAATCGTGTATAGTGGTATCGAAAGATTCATTGTTCCGGTGTAGTTCCCAACAGGGATGTCACCCACTTGTTGAAAGGCCGCCGCCTCAGGCGTTTTGGGACTGAAATCAAGATGGTTATCATCCACCGCGATAGCCTTAGTCACTACAGATATCATCAATGTTGCCAGACAGCATCGTAAAAGAACTTTTCCTTCCATATTCATTGTAGATTAAATTTCTCTATGTATTTGTTGTTTCCCCCATTAATATAAATAATGTACTGGCCTTTCCTAAGGCCGTTTGTATTCAAACTCAGATTGTAGCCATAACCAGCCTCATGCTCTTCCTCCAATTGTTGGAATACATACCCTCTGATATCTGCCAGTACGACCTTAACTTTCATAGGGATGTCAAGGTCGTAATTGATATTCACATGACCATTTCCTTCATCTCTGATGATATGATAATGAATCCCCGGGCTATTCTTATCTGGATTGGCATTGTCTGGGACTTGTTTTTCCCCTTCCCTCATTTTATCAAGCATAACCTGTTCCTGAACACCATAAGAGCAATAGAAAACTTCCTGTTCTGTTACTTTTTTCCCGTAGTATTTTATAACAGTCTCCAAGACAGGAATCCGATAACTTCCTGCATACCATCTATAGATACTCTCTCTTATCTGGCTGGTATCCCTTGCCATATTCTTGATGATGCTGTCTACGGTGAATGTCGGTATCTTATGACGGAGGGTATCGATGGAAGTGGAGATGTTGCTCACATAACGTTCTGTGTGCAGGCGAATCACATTCTTCAGCGTATCTCCACTGGGTAGTACGAGACACCCTTTCGCATCAGCCTTGGTCCAGTATGTTCCGAAACGGCGCAAGAAAAAACTATCACAGTATTTACCTGTTCCACTAAAATAGCCACAGATACTGTCACCATAGGCCATCGGATACAGAAGCCATTTTTCTGGCATATCATAAGTGATGATTGTTTGGTTGTCCTCAATGCCTATCAGATCTTGTCCTTTGGGCAACTGATGAAACAAGGTTCGGTTTCCTCTCTCAATGTACATCAAAGAGTCATCCACATGGGCTATGGTCACGGGAAATGTCTTACCCAAAGGGGATACGTTCTCGAGCGACCATACGCCGTCTGCATCCTGAATGTTAAATTCCGAGGCAGACATCTTCTGCCTCTCCAATAAATCGTTGGCATAAAACTTGTTACACAATAGACTGGCTTGCTGGGCTTTCAGATTGACGGAACCCAATAAACACAATAGTAATAAAACAAATACTTTCTTCATATTCTGATTGTTTATTTATTCGGTTGCAAAATTATGAAGTATGGCAATAACGTATATGTTTTTTGCGTTTCACATCTTCGCTATCAAGAAACGAAAGCGTTTCAAAACGGCAATGATGCCAATTGGAACAATTGTTTAAGCACTTGAATATCTGTTGTTTAAGTTTGATCCCTCTTGAAACAGTCACCCTGATAATTATCTTGGTTTATCTTGTTATATATCATAGAAATGTATAATTTTGCGCTTGTTCATATTTAGTTATATAAATAACCATGTAACCAGCGGATCTGTTTGTCATTGGGAAATGAGGGAAGCAGGTAATATCCCGCTGGTTTTTATTATTTTTCTGCTTTTGTTCTAAACCTCAAGGTTCTTAGTGCCTCTGGTGAAATACCCATAATGTCACGAACTTCCTTATCTGATTTCCCTACCTCTTTCAATATTAAATAGAAAAGATTATGAGGAGTCAATTGTACTTTTGTTCTCCCTTTTCTTAGTTTGGCAACTTCTTTTGAGTGGGTTCTCTCATAGTATTCGTTGAATAACTGATAATGCTGTTTTTTCCATAATGATGTCGTACCGTTCTTCATAATTTGATCATAAAGCATTCGGCCAACCTTTAACCTCGAAGAAAACTGATTCATCCGCTGTTCTATTTCTTCATTTAATACGGCGATAGTATGATTGGCATCCTCTATAGTTTTCTGCAACTTATCAATCTGCAATTCAAGTTCTTTCCGTTTCCTCCTTTTCATAAGAATATAGACAATTAAGGCAACAAGAAAAATACCCATTCCTCTAAAAACCATTTGCCATAATATGAAATCATGTCTCATCATAAAATAGGTAAAATTAAAATCAAAGATAATTCCATTATTCTTATGAGGCAAATATATTGAGTTTCATAATTACATATCTCAAACTGCTGATTTTCTGGTTGTTAGGAATTCAACTATGACTTTTATATTATTTGAGAAAATTACTCACCGTTTCTTTTTTATAATAAAACTCTTAAATTTCACTAATAACTTATTGTCAGATAGGATTGTTTTTGTATTTTTGCAACTGTTATCAGCCCTTCCATCGGGATGGGCTTTGACGACAGAGCATTTAGAAGGATATTATCCCTACTCTTGAATTCAGCAAATCAAAATCGTTGTGGATAATGGACAGAAAAATGCTTACGTCCATGGTATGTTGTCAACAGACATCTATCATATAGGGCGTAGGCGGTTGTTCATTAGACAACGAGGGTATTGCTGAAACCCAAGAGTAGATAATGGCACAACTTGCTTGCGCCTTTTTATTTGTTCTATATGTATAACAGGTGCTTATATTTTCAAAACAGATGATAGATTCAATGATACTTGGCGAAAGGTTACGGCTGATTCGGAAGCAGTTGGGTATTACACAGAAGCAACTGGCTAAAAATACAAACCTAACACAATCCGTAATATCCCGTCTAGAAAATGGGGAAGAGGTCTATGCCTCAGCCTTATTAACTATCCTCCATTATTATCATGGAAAGGTCTGTCTAGACAATCTCTTTGCAACGTATTTTAGTGCCGAAGAAGAGAGACTTCGATACCTCAATGAAGAAGATGCACGACAAAAACTTATCCATCAACTTGATATCATTATTGATACCATCAGCACAGCAAACGAAACGAGTCTGTCCCAAATTGCCCTAATGAAAAAGATAATATATCAGACCATGAGGACACTCTGATTATTGGTGGATCGGAGGGAGTGGATCGGAGGGACAGGTTTTTGATCCCGCTTTTAATAAAAGATAATGGTTATCGTTATTATGATATCAAATAATAGAGTTACACAACATTGCATAAGATATGGGAAAAGATGTAGTTGTAGAGCGGGATCAAAAACCTGTCCCCATGATCCCTGAGTAGAGGCCGTTTTGCGCTATGCCTATGAAAAAAGTGCTAGTAGGGCATAAAAAAATTGTTGCATAGTTATGCCGCAAATTCCCCCTCGTTATAGCCAGTGCGAAGGTATAGCCTGTTTGTAAAACTTTCTGACGGATGGCAGTTCTGACGGATGGCAGATGGCAGTTAGCCTAATTGCCATCTGCCATCCGCCATTTTTTTATGCTTTTCAGCATATTTCCGCTCTCTTGCTGAATATTTTCCATAGGGCATAGCACTCCATTTTAGTTAACAAACTGATTTACAACATTTTCCGCTTTGCATATTTTCCATAGGCAACCGATACAACTTATGGAAAAATATCGTAACTTTGCAGCAGAATTACAAAAATATGTCACTACTGTCCCGTTAAAGTGGACTAATCGTTCTTTGAAATAATTGATATTCAGTCTTTTATGAGCAGTTTTGCGAGTCAACGGATTTGATTTTGTATCTTTGCGGTCAAAACAAAAGATCGCATATGAATCAAAACAAAT